>NZ_JBHUYJ010000087.1:0-33684 GCF_042668715.1 Streptomyces sp. NPDC057271 | reverse complement strand
TCCGCCCCCCTCTTGTTTCTTCGCCCCCCTTGTTTTTGACCGGGCCCCGCGGCGTTGTCGTACGTCCGGCAGGCACTGCATGCCGGCGGGCGAGCCCGGCCGGGCCGTCTCGCGGAAGACCTCCCCGGCCCGCCGGGGCACGGCTTCCGGGGCCGGGGTCGGAGTCACCGGGCAGGCGGCGTCACGGCGTCAGCGGCGGACGGGGCTCCTGGGCCCGCCGGGGGCCCTGGGGGGCGTCGTCGCGGATGACCTCGCCCTGCACGACCTTTCCGTCGGGCCGGTGCATCCTGGCCTGCTGGAAGGCGTCCTGGAGGCTGCCCGGCGGAGCGGCGCTCATCCTGCGCTCGGCGACCCTGTCGGCGTACCTGCCGAGGAGGGAGCGGACCGGCGGCACGAGCAGCAGCAGACCGACCGCGTCGGAGACCAGGCCGGGGATCATCAGGAGCAGACCGCCGAGCATGAGGAAGCCGTTGCGGTCGCCCGCACCGACGCGCTCGGCACCGGTCGGCGGGACACCGGTCTGCGCGGCCGCCTGGGCCTGCTGGAAGGTCTCGGTGAGGTTCCTGAAGGCGCGGCGACCGGCCCGCTTGATCACCACGGCGCCGAGAACGGCTCCGCCGGCCAGCAGGCCGAAGACGGCGAGCCCGCCGACGGCGTCCGCCACCGCGATGAGCAGCCAGATCTCGAGGACAAGCCAGGCGGCGAGGGCCAGGGGGAGAAACGTACGCGCGCGTGAGCGCTTGGGGGCGAGAGGGGGCGTGGCGCCGGTCGTCATGCCCCCCAGTGTGCCTGGCGCGTCGCAGGAACGTCGTAAAGGGGAGGGATCAGCCCCGACCGGCGGCCCTCAGCCCGCGGACCGGCGGCCGAGCAGCTTGCCCACCTTGTTCGCACGGGCCGTCAGACCCCAGCCGGTGACCCGCCACAGGGCCTCGACGACGATGTTGCGGCTCATCTTCGAGTCGCCGATCTCGCGCTCCACGAAGGTGATCGGGACCTCGACGACATGGAAGCCGGCGGCGACGGCGCGACGGGCCAGGTCGACCTGGAAGCAGTAGCCGGCCGAGGCCACGTCCTCCAGGCCAAGGCCTTCCAGGGTCTCCTTGCGGAAGGCCCGGTAGCCGCCGGTGACGTCGCGGATCGGGACGTCGAGCATGACGCGCGAGTAGAGGCTGCCGCCGCGGGAGATGAACTCGCGGGACTTGGGCCAGTTCACGATGCGGCCGCCGGGGACCCAGCGGGAGCCGAGCACGAGGTCGGCGCCCTTGAGCGCGGTCAGCAGCCGGGGCAGCTCCTCGGGCTGGTGCGAGCCGTCGGCGTCCATCTCGACGAGGACGCCGTAGCCGTGCTCGATGCCCCAGCGGAAGCCGGCGAGGTACGCGGCGCCGAGCCCCTCCTTGCCCTTGCGGTGCAGGACGTGGACGTGGTCGTCCTCGGCGGCGAGCTCGTCGGCGAACTTGCCCGTGCCGTCGGGGCTGTTGTCGTCGGCGACGAGGACGTGCGCCTCCGGTACGGCCGCCCGTACGCGCGAGACGATCGGCTTGATGTTCTCCGCCTCGTTGTAGGTCGGAATGATCACCAAGGCTCTGCCGAGCGGGCCGTAACGCCTCTGGCCACCGTCGTTCACTGCTGCCCCTTCGGATACATACGCGAACCCCCACCATAGCGAGCCCCGCGCGCGACTCCGCCGCGGCGGGGCTGATTGGGGGCGGGACCTCGCGCAGGACGCCGCGCATGGCGTGCGGATCGGGGCCCGGCGCCCTTCGGGCCGACCTGGAACCCGCTGGCTGCGGGTCGACCGAGAGCCGTTGTCTACTGAACGTCCGGGCCCCACCCGGGTCGCACCTTCCGCCGGGAAAAACCTTCCCTCGCCCCCGAGGCACGGGCGCGGAACCTGAGGTTTGGAACCGGTCGGACGTCCTGTGGTGGACGCGGGAGAACCTACCCGCCCCTGGAGGCTCGCTGTCAATACCCGCTTGACCTGCGGAGATGACCGATACTGCCAGGTCAGTGAGGAAGATCCGCAGGTCGTCGGCGAGCCCGTTGATCATCGATCGGCGGTACGGAATGTCCCGACGTCACCCGTTCAGTCGGTCGAAGACCGTTTGTCCGAGCACCACCGTGCGCAGGCAGACCGGAAGGTCGCCGCCTGGGGTCAGATCGGGCAGACCGGGCGTTCCCGAGCGGGGGTCGGTCGACCAGCGGGCCACCCGGTCGTCCGGGGCCTGGACGACGAGTTCCTCGGCGCGCCAGATCGCGTAGTCGGCCGGGGCGCCGGGGACGAGCGTGCCGGCGTCGTCGCGCCCGACGGCCCGCCAGCCGCCCCGCGTGTGGGCGGTGAAGGCGGCACGGACGGAGATCCGGTGCTCGGGGGTGCGGTGGAAGGCGGCGGCGCGGACGGTGCCCCAGGGGTCCAGCGGGGTGACCGGGCTGTCCGAGCCGAAGGCCAGCGGGACGCCGGCGCGGAGCAGGGCGGCGTACGGGTTGAGGGTGCGGGCGCGCTCGGCGCCGAGGCGGTCGGCGTACATGCCGTCCTCACCGCCCCAGGCCGCGTCGAACGCCGGCTGGACGGAGGCGGTCAGCCCGAGTTCGGCGAAGGCGGCGATCGTCTCGGGGGTGAGCATCTCGGCGTGCTCGACGCGATGGCGCGCGGCACGGATCCGGGCGAGGCCCAGCTTCTCCGAGGCGGCCCGGACGCCGTCGACCACCGCCGTGACGGCCGCGTCGCCGATGGCGTGGAAGCCGGCCTGAAGGCCCGCTTCGGTGGCGGCGACGACATGGGCGGCGACGGTGGCGGCGTCGAGGTGGGAGACGCCGTTGTGGCCGGCGTCCGCGTACGCGTCGTGGAGGCAGGCGGTGTGGGATCCGAGCGAGCCGTCGGCGAAGAGGTCACCGGCCGCGCCGACGGCGCCGAGGGCGCGGGCCCGCTCGACGTCGAGGTCGGCCCAGTAGCCGACGACGCGTGGACCGGCCTCCTCGCGGGCGAGGTCGAGCAAGCCGGTGAAGTCGTCCTCGGAGGAGATCTCCGGTCCGCCGCACTCGTGCAGGGTGCCGATGCCGAGGGAGGCGGCGTGCCGACGGGCCTCGCGCTGGGCCTCGGAGCGCTGCCGGGGCGAGAGGGCCGCGTCGGCGGCGGCGCGGACGGCGTGGTGGGCACCGCCGGTCAGCGGCTCGCCGTCGCGGAAGCCGGTGAGGTCGCGGATGCCGGGGACGAGGTCGAGCAGGGCCGTGGTGACGACGGCGGAGTGGACGTCGGTCCGCGTGAGGTAGAGCGGACGGCCGCCGGTCAGTTCGTCGAGTTCGTCGCGGCGCGGCGCCCGGCGCTCCGGCCAGCGCGCGGCGTCCCAGCCGTGCCCGATGAGGATGCGGTCGGCTGGGCGGGCGGCGGCATGGCCCCGGATCAGCTCCGCCGCCTCGGCGAGCGAGGCGGCGGAGGTCAGGTCGAGGCCGGTCAGCGCGAGACCGGTCGCCGTGGTGTGGACGTGGGCGTCGACGAACGCGGGGGTGACGAGCGCGCCTTCGAGGTCGACGACCTCGTCCACGCCGGAGGCGAAGGCGTCGGCCGCTCCCTCGGAGCCCACCCAGGCGACGTGTCCCCGTTCGACCACCATGGCGGTGGCGAACGGGTCGGCGGGGCTGTGGACGTCTCCACCACGCAGCAGGACGGTGCGGTGCTCGCTGTCGTTACGGGTCTCGCTCATGGTGACCAGGCTAGATGCGCGGGGGCCTGGCTTCGTACGGGGTCGACAGGACGACCGTGGTCCGGCTGGAGACGCCCGCCTGGGTGCGGATGCGGGTGAGCAGGTGTTCCAGCTCCAGCGGGGTCGCGACGCGCACCTTGAGGATGTAGTTCTCCTCGCCCGCGACGCTGTGGCAGGCCTCGATCTCCGGGATGTCGGCGAGCCGGTCCGGGGTGTCGTCGGGCGCGCTGGGGTCGAAGGGTTTGACCGAGATGAAGGCGGTCAACGGCAGTCCGACGGCCTCCGGGTCGACGACGGCGGCGTAGCCGCGGATGACCCCACGCTGCTCCAGGCGGCGGACGCGCTGATGTACGGCCGAGGTGGACAGGCCGGTGGCCTTGCCCAGGTCGGTGTAGCTCATGCGCCCGTCCCCGACGAGCAACTCGACGATCTGACGATCCAGCTCCTCCATGCGGTCAACCTATTGCCCCGGGAGACCATCGGCACAGCCGGGGGCACTGTCGCTATAGACGCCTATGGGCATCCGCGAGGCACCTGCGAGAGGCATGTGACGAACGCCACAGGGTTGTGGGCAGCTCGATCGAGACCTCACGGTTATGCGGGTGGCCGTATGGGAATTGCTTGCTGTGGTCGAGGCCATACGTACTTCGGTCGACCCACCCGAGGGGGAGATTCACCATGCAGGAGCCTGTCGATTCGGTCGAGACGACCGACGAGCTCGACGCCTACGACACCTTCGAGATGTACCGGGTGATCTGCCCGGACTGCGTCCAGCCGATCGCGCTGCTCGCGGACGAGGTCGTGCTGCCGGAGCACGCGCTGTGCCCGACGCCGTGGAACCCGTTCGTGCTGACGGTCTGCCCCGGGACCGGCCGTGCCGCGTCGGACGCGCGCCCCGCGGACGAGACGCTGGAGGTCCAGGAGCAGGACACCGCACTCCTGCTGACGCTGCCTCAGGGTCTCGACTGGCGGACGCAGCCCTTCTCGCACGTCGGCGGTCCGGGCTCGCGTCCGATCAAGGTGCCGCAGATGCGGCGCGCGGCGTAACGACGCCTACCAGTAGCTTCCCCGCACCATCGCCGAGAGCGTGGCGTGGTGCAGGATCAGACTGTCGGCGTCCTCGGCGGTCCCCGGTACCTGTACCTCTCCGAAGTGCGCCTGGCGGTACGCGACCCTGAGCATCACGATCGCGTGCCGCAGCGCCGCGTAGAGGGTGTGGAACTCCATCGCGCGCGGCGTGTGTCCGGTGAGGTCCGCGTACCGCCGTTCGACCGCGTCGCGGCGGAGGAACCCGGGCAGTCCCGGCTGACCGAAACCGACGGTCAGGTCCTGGAAGAAGCGGTGCAGGTAGACGGTCCAGCCGAGGTCGACCTCGCGCGGGGCGTAGCCGGCCATCTCCCAGTCGAGCACGGCCGCGGGCTCGAATCCGTCGTAGACGATGTTCCCGATGCGTGCGTCGCCCCAGTTCAGGACGGCGGGACCCTCGTCGGCGGGCCAGTGCGCGTCCAGCCAGTCGAAGGCCGACTCGATGAGCGGGGACGGCGCGAGTCCCTTCACGACCCAGGCGTAGTAGGCGCGTTGGGCGTCGACATGGCGCCGCAGCGGGCTTCCCGTCCCCTCCGGGAGCAGGAACTCCGCCTCCTTCGCCGGGAACTGGTCGTGCAGCCTGGCCAGGACGGAGACGGACGCGGCCTCCAGGTGGGCACGTTCGGCGTCGGTGGCGGAGTGCAGCCAGTTCCCCTCGTACGTGTAGGGCATGACGTCCGGTGGGACGCGGCCCTCGGCGCGGGCCATCACGAAGAACGGGGCGCCGAGCGGCGCCGGATCGCTCTCCAGCCAGAGGACACGCGGGACGGGGATGTCGGTGTACTCCCCGACCAGGCGCATCACCCGGTGCTGCCGCTCCATGTCGTAGACAGGGAAGATCGTGTACGCGGCGGGGTCGGCGGCCAGCCGCAGGGCGCAGCCCCGGACCGGGGCTTCGGGGTGCTCGATGTCGAAGAGCAGGGTCTCGCTGGACATGCCGTTGGATCCGGGCACGGCGAGTCCGGTGACCTGGGCCCCCGGCAGGCGGTGGTCGAGCCAGCCGGTGAGCCGGCGGCCCAGCTCCTCGGGGTCACGGGTGGTGGTGCGCGGGCGGGGGGCGGTCGCCATGGACGCTCCTCTTCTTGTCTGCGGCTCGGTTCGCCTTGGTCAGTCGGCCGTGGAGGTGTGGTCGGCGAAGCCGCTGGGGTCGTGACGGCCGAAGGAACCGTGCTCGAAGATCCCGTAGCCGGTACGTCCTCCGAGCGTGAAGCGGGCCGCGTGGTCGGTGACGCCGAACGCGGCCATGGGGTGCGCCGCCGGGTCGGAGAGGTCGTAGGCCCTGCGGTCGGTCCAGTCGTGGCCCTGCCAGGTGCCGTGCTGCCAGTCGGCGGCGGGCGGGTAGCCGGCGCCCACGGCGAGCGGGGAGGAGGCCAGGATCTCGACGTCGACCTCCAGGGGCTTGCCGGCCGGGTCGGTGAGATGGACGACGGCCCGCTCCGGGTGGCGGGTGCCCCTGCGGTAGGTGATGTCGGTGCGCGGCCAGCCGAGTTGGACGTCGCGCCGCCCGTCCCGTACGAGCAGGGCCTCGCTGAGGGTGCGGTAGCCGTCGGCGTCCTCCTGGGCGATGACCATGAGGAAGCGGTCGTCGAAGCGCATGGGTATCCAGAGCCAGTGGAAGCCCTCGGGCCGGAACTCGTCGGCGCGACCGGCTTCCTCCCCCGGAATCGGCCGTACGCCCCAGCTGCGGTCGCGGGTGCCTGTCCACTCCCCCTCGGTGACGGTGAACTCCTCGCCGCCGGCCCGGATGGTGCCCGTGCAGTGGCCGGCCTGGACGAAGCGGCGCCCTTCCAGGGTGAGCCGGTCGCCACGGCGCTGGGTGTGGTGCGGTTCCCAGACGGCCGGGAAGTCGCCGGTCCAGGTCAGGTCGAAGGAGAGGCCCTCGGGATCGTCCGGGTCGGCGTCGCAGCGCAGGGTGAGCGTCTTCAGCGGTTCGTCGACGGTGATGCGGAGCGGGCCGACCGCGAGGTTCATCCGGTCGTCGCCGAGCGCGTCGGAGGCCCGGACGGCGTGGAGCCTGTCGCCGACGCGGAGGGTGGCGTAGGCGTCGACGACCCCGGTGTTGGGGTAGACGCCGAGCCCGGCGATGAGCAGGGCGCGCCCCTGGTGGTCGAAGACGTGGAAGATGCATCGGTCGTAGACGTTGCGGTCGCCGCTGACGTGGTGCTTCATCGAGAGCGGCGCCTGGTGCACGGGGTACTCGTCGAGCGCGACGGGCCGGTCTTCTGACACGTGTGACCTCCTGGTCGGCAGCGAGATCTGACGGTAAGTCAGAAGACCTTCCGGGAGCCAGAGCCGTGCGGTGACGGATCGAACGGCGCGAGTACCGGACGGGCCGCCCCTCCCCCGCCCGGCGGTGACTCCGGGCAACCCCCGAACTCCTCCTCGAATCCGCCCGGCGGTGACCCCGCACCGGCGGGGCGCGTTGGGACAGTCATGACATCGCTGTACACCGCCCCCATCGGCAGCGGGCGGCGTCGCCTCGCCGAGCCGCGCTTTGAAGAATCGGTTCCGCAGCCGACGCCGCACGTCGCCGACCCACCCATCTACAAGGCGCTGATCAGCCAGTGGGCCAGCCACGGCCGAACGCTGCCGGGCCGCGCCGACCAGGAGTGGAACCGGCTGACCGCCGCCCCGGTCTGGGCGGACCGGACCGTCCGTGTGAGCGGCGTCAGCGGGACTCTGGTCCGACAAGGTGGCGCGCGATGACCATCCGCTGGATCTGATTCGTGCCCTCGACGATCTGCAGCACCTTCGCCTCACGCATGTACCGCTCGGCGGGGAAGTCCGCCGTGTAGCCGTAGCCGCCGAGCACCTGCACCGCGTCCGTCGTGATCCGCATGGCCGCGTCCGTGCAGAAGAGCTTCGCCATGGCCGCCTGACGTCCGAAGGGCCGACCCTCGTCGCGCAGGCGCGCCGCCTCCAGGTACAGCGCCCGGCCCGCCTCGACCCCGGTCGCCATGTCCGCGAGCAGGAAGCGGAGCCCCTGGAAGTCCGCGATGGGCCGGCCGAACTGCCGCCGCTCGCGGGCGTACGCGACGGCGACGTCGAGCGCGGCCTGGGCCACCCCCACGGCGCAGGCGGCGATCCCGAGGCGCCCGGAGTCCAGGGCGGAGAGCGCGATCGCGAACCCCTGCCCCTCCTCGCCGATCCGGCGCGCGTCGGGGATCCGCACCCCGTCGAGGTGGAGCTGGGCGGTGGGCGAGCCCTTCATGCCCATCTTCCGCTCGGGCGCGGCCGCGCTCAGCCCCTCGGCGTCGCCGGGTACCAGGAACGCGGTGATCCCCTTCGGGCCCTCGCCGCCCGTGCGCGCCATGACCGTGCAGAAGTCGGCGATCGCGCCGTGGGTGATCCACGCCTTGGTGCCGGTCAGGACCCAGTGGTCGCCGTCCCTGACGGCCCGCGTACGCAGCGACGCCGCGTCCGATCCGGAGGCCGGCTCCGACAGGCAGTAGGCCCCGAGGAGACCGCCGCCCAGCATCGCCGGCAGATGGGCGGCCCGCTGCTGCTCGGTGCCGAAGTTCGCCAGGGCGTGGCAGGAGAGCGAATGGACGCTGACGCCGAGCCCGACGGTGAGGCGGGCGGCGGCCAGCTCTTCGAGGACCTGCAGATAGACCGCGTAGGGCTGGTCACCGCCGCCGTACTCGGAGTCGTACGGAAGTCCGAGCAGCCCGGAGGAGGAGAGCAGCGAGAAGAGCTCGCGCGGGAAGCGGCCCTCCGCCTCCTCCTCGGCGGCGTGGGGTGCGATCTCCCGCTCGGCGATCTCACGGACCAGGGCGAGCAGCTCCCGGGCTTCCTCGGTGGGCAGCCGGCGTTCCAGGGCTTGCGGGGCGCGGTCGGACATGGCGGCGCATCCTCCCTCTCGGGCGCTGCGGCGGAGCGCGCGGGTGACGCGGCGCGGCCGTGGGTCACTGCTGCGCCGATGCTGCCCCCGGCGGTTCGCGCGCGGGGGCGCCCGGCGCTCGTGGCGCAGGGAGTATGCCCGTTCGGCGGCCCGCGATCACACGCGGGCGGCGCCTCGGGGGGCCGCCTCGGGGGCCCGGGGCCACATCAGGCCGCGGTCCCGGGGCCACATCAGGCCGCGGTCCCGGGGCCACATCAGGCCGCGGTCCCGGGGCCACATCAGGCCGGGGGCCCGGGGTCACATCAGGCCGGACTGGGTGACGAACATGGCGAGGACGACGACGAGGGTCCAGCCGAGGACCTGCTCGAGGATCTTCGGCCCGTCGTCCTTGGGACCCCCGGTACGGGCACGGGAGCGGGCGGGGGAGCAGGTGGTGGCGGTCATGCCGCCCACAGTGCCGTCCGAGGACGGCCCCGGGGTAGGACGCGGGTCACGGTCCCGGGGCCGCACGGCACGCGTCAGCGGACGCCCGCAGGGACGCACGGTGACGACTGAGGCGCGTCAGTGCGTCGCCAGCGGAGATCGCCCCAGGAGCACGATCCCGATCACCGCTGCCGCTGCGCCCGCCATCTGCACCACCAGGGCCCACATCGTGACGGCGAGCTGCTCATCGAAGACAGCCACGCCGATGGCGACGGCGCAGATCGGCTCCAGGGTGTCGATGATCGGCAGACTGATGGCCAGGGAACCCGCCTGGAAGGCGCTTTGCGAGAGCACCAGAGCCGTCACTCCCACGGCCATCAGCGCATACGGTTCCCAGTGGAGGAGCGCCCCGAAGCCGTCTGTCCGCACCCGGTCGGCCGTGCTCCTGGTCAGGGCGTCGAGAAGAGCCAGCATCGCGGCCGCGCAGACGGCGTACGAGGCCGTCCGCACCGGACCCGGCCGACTCGCTCCGACGGCGACCATCAGTACGACCACGCCGACAACAGCCACGAGCACCAGCGCCCAGTCGCGTACGGCCGCGGACGACGTTCCCGAGGGAGAGTGCGGGAGCGCCACGAGGAACACCGCCACTCCCCCCGCCGTGCAGACGATTCCGGTCCCCTCGGAACGGCTCAGTCGTTCCCCGCGCCGCAGAGCCAGCAACGGCAGGGCGAAGACGAGATCCGTCGCCGCGAGCGGCAGCACCAGGACCAACGGCCCGAAGGCCAGCGCCAGAGCCAGGAAAGCGAACGAGGAGATGGACAGCACCGTCCCCGCCAGCCACATCGGCCGACGCATAAGGTCGAACAGAAGCCGCAGACGCAGGGCCTTCTGCGGGGGCGCTCGTCGTGCCGCCTCGTGCTGGAGCACCGACCCGACCCCGAAACACAGGGCGGCCATCAGGGCGCTCGGCACCGCCACCAAGGTGTTCACGGGCCCGGCATCCTGGCCGCCTGGTCACTCATGAGCGATGACGGCAACCGGGACGGCGCAGTGGTGGATCAGCGCATGAGTGACGGGCCCGATGTGCGCGCCCCAGGCCCCGCTGCGCACATGCCGGCCCACGACCACGAGTTCCGCGTTCTCCGCCGCCTGCAACAACCGTTGCGCGGGGCCGCCCACGCACGATCGCTCCACGAGGTCCACCGAGGGGAACTTCAGCCGCCAGGGCCGCAGATCCGCCGCAAGGCGACGCGCGATGTCGGGCCCCATCTCCCGCTCAGCCGCCACCAGGGCCGAGGCATCGCGGACCATGGGCGGAATCGACCATCCATACAGCGCGAGCAGGCGGGCGCCCCGGCTGACGGCCTCCTGGAAACCGAAGTCGAGCAGCGGGTCGAAGAACTGATCGAGGTCCACCCCCACGACCACGTCGCGCGAGGAACCGGCCTCGGCGGACCGCGCGGAGACGGTGGACCGTCCCGGCGCCCGTACGAGCACGACGGGACACGCAGCGGCGCCGATAGCCGCCATGCCGACCGAGCCGAGGAGGAAGCCCCTGAGACCACCCAGGCCGCGCGAACCGAGCACCAAGAGCCCTGCCTCCTCCGCAGCCGCACCGGTCAGTGCGGCCACAGGCGGTCCGGCCAGCTGTCGCGTGTCGATCTCAAGAGCGGGATGCCGCCGTCGCACGGCCTCCGCGGCCTCGGCCAGCAGCTCGTCGGCCCGGCGGTACCGCGCACCAGGGCCGACGCCCCGCGAGTTCGCCGCTCCCGCCCACTCGTCCGCGTGCACGATGAGCAGGGGCGCTCCGCGGAGTTCCGATTCGTGTGCGGCCCATTCCGCGGCTGCGATGCTCTCGGGCGACCCGTCCACCCCGACGGTCACCGGGAGTGACATGCGTTGCACTCCCCTCGGAGAGACAGCGGGTCGTGACCAGTATCTCAGACCATTCCAGGCCGGCACTTGTCGCGCGTGTCAGACGGAGTACGACTCGAGCGTGCCACGGCGACGGACGTCGAGGGCGGCGCGGTGGGCAAGGAGGCCGCCCGGTGCGGGGCGGCCGGCTGGCCGGTACGGCTGCCGGCCGTTCCGGCACCTTCCTCAGCGCCTACCGACGCGGTGCGTCAGGGACTGACGATGGCGAAGTCCGGGGCGGGCTCGCCGAGGCAACCGAGGAGCTCGCCGACCTTCGCCTGGTCGCCGGTGACCGGGCCCGCCGGACGGGTTCGGCGGGCGGCAGCGTGCCGAGGAGGACGGTTCGGAGGTCAGCCTCGCTCAGTGCGATCTCGGCGTTGACTAGGCTCGGTCGGCGTGACCGCTGGCGCGGGCGAGGGCGCTGGGTGTGCGGCAGCCGACGATCGCCGGGGCTTCCTGGACGAGCGTGTCGTCGGTGAGCGCCTCCACCATGAACAACGCGAAGTCCACGCGGCGTGTCAGGTTGCTGGCCAGCACCGGGTCGCCGACGTGCCGGCTCCACACGGGCAGTCCCTGGCTCTCTCCCTCCTCCAGGTCGCTGCCGCGCACGACTGTCCACCGGGTGTCGCTGGCGAACACTCTGCGACAGGCCTCGACCTGGTCGTCGATCTCGACGGCGCGGACGAGTCTGGCCAGCCGGGTGACGATCCGGACGGTCGTTCTGAACTTCCAGGAGTACTTGTCCCTGCCGTCGCGCGTGATGTGCCAGCCGCAGGAGAAGACCAACCGCGCACCCGGACGCGCGTGGTCGAGCACCGCCTGCGCCGTGCCCGACGAGTACTGCTGCACACCCCACGGCGCCAGCACTGTCAGCACCCCGTCGCAGCCGGCGACCGCGCGCCGGATCACCTCCGGGTCGTTCGTGGGGCCGGGCACGATGGTCATCCGGTCCGCCAACGCGGCCAGCTTCGGCACACTGCGTTCCCGGCACACGCCGACCACCTCGTAGCCGCGGTCCAGCGCGTGCCGGACCATGTACTGCCCGAGCTTCCCCGAGGCTCCGATGACGCAGACCTTCATCCCGTGATCCGTCCCCATGGCGACACCCTTTCGCCGTTGCATGAATCTTATGCTGTAAGGGACGATAACCTTATGCCGTAAGGTGGGCAAGAGGGCGGAGAAGGAGGGGCCGATGCCCGAGCGAGGCAAAGGCAGGCGCGGGGGGTCGGCACGCATCCCGCTCAGCCGCGAACGGGTGATCCACACGGCAGTGACCGTCGCTGACGAGAAGGGTTCAGCGGCGCTCACCATGCGGGCCATCGCCGAACCACTGGGCGTCGAGGCGATGTCGCTCTACCATCACGTCGCCGGCCGGGAGGACATCCTCGACGGCATGGTGGACGTGGTCTTCGACGAGATCGAGCTGCCGATGGGCGACACGGACTGGAAGAGCGCCATGCGCCTCCGCGCGGCCTCCGCCCGCGCGGCGCTACGACGCCACCCATGGGCCATCGGCCTGATGGACTCGCGCTCCCGGCCCGGCCCGGCGACCCTGCGCCACCATGACGCCGTCATCGGCGTCCTGCGCGCCGGCGGGTTCTCCGTCCTGATGGCCGCACGCGCCTTCTCACTGATCGACAGTTATCTCTACGGCTTCGTACTCCAGGAGCAGAGTCTGCCGTTCAGCGATGCGGCAGAGCGGGATCAGGTCGCGGGCGCCATCCTGCGGGAGATGCCCGCCGACGCCTATCCGCACCTCGCGGAACTCGCCACCGAGCACGTCCTCAGGCCCGGCTACGACTACGCGGACGAGTTCGCCTTCGGCCTCACCCTGATCCTCGACGCCCTGCGGCCGGACGAGGGCGGGGCACAGGTCTGAACCGCCCGACACGACCCAGGACTGCCCCGACCGGGGCGCCACGACCTTGACATCGCCCAACGCGCCACGATCACTCTCGCACTTCAGGCCCTGCTCCAGGACCCACCGCCCGGCACGCGCGATCGTCGGCGTGCCCACGAGCGAGCCATCGCCTGCGAATCCGAGCGCACCGCTCCGGGCCTATCGCCTGTGCGGAAGCGTCGGCATCGGCTTCCAGCTCACCGGACTTGGCCGGGTACGCGGAAGCTCCTCACGAACCGACGCGTCTGACGGGGCTGGGATGATCATGCCCGGCGGGAGCAAGCGGACCGACGCCATGCCGGCGACCTTCGCGCTGGTCGGCGTGCTGACCGGCGGATGCGCAGCGAGTGCCACCACCTCCATCGACGTGTCCCCTGCTTCCCCCACCCCCCAGGCCGCACGCATCCTGTGACACCGCACCGACCTCGCCACCGGCAGATGCAGCCGCCAGACCGTCTACGCGATCACGGACCTGACCTCGCAGGAAGCCTCGCCCGAACAGCTCGGCCGGCTCGCCAGGTCGCAGTGGACCACCGAGCATTGGCTCCACTTCGTCCGCGACATCACCTTCGGTGAGGACACCTCGAAGATCCGCACCGGCCACGGCCCGGAGAACATGGCGACCTTGCGCAACCTGGCGATCAACGCCCTCCGCGCTGCCGGGCACCACAACATCGCCGCTGGCCTTCGACGAGCCTCCTACGAGCCCTTGGCCCGCCCGCTCGATCTCCTGGGTATCGCCTGACCAGCAGACTCACAAGATCATGAGACTTTGCAGCATTCCTGCATCCATACCGAAGATGCATAGCCGGGGAGTCATGGCAGCAGAGATGGTTCAACAGGGCTCGGACATCGTTCGGTCAAGGTCACGGTGGGCCGGTACGGCCACCTCACGCAGGACGGCCAGGAGCGCTGCCGTCAGGTCGTCGAGACGACCGTCGGGCCGCACATGCTCACACCAGGCCGAGCGCCTGCAGCGCGCGGTGCTGACTTGGTGCTGACTTGACCGGCCAGAAGAGGTAGCAGACACCCCCCGTACCGCCTCTGACCTTGCCGTTTGCGTCATAACGCTTGGTGCGGAGCCAGATCGTCTCCCACTCGCGCCGCCGGTAGATCCGGCGCACGGCCTCGTTGCTGGGTGAGGCGGGGTCGTTTGCGATCACGTCGCCGTCCTCCGTGAAACCGATCACGGTCATCAGATGGCCGGAGGTGCCGTAGCCGGCTCCCGTCAGCTCCTCCTCGTGGAACGACTGTGACGTGATGACCGGGATGCCCGCGCGGATCAGGGCCTCCAGCTCCGTCAGCGAGCGCAGCCGGGTCACGACCGCGTTCATGGCGGGGTACGTGGCGGCGTAGGCGGCGTTGAAGGGCCAGTTGCCGCAGCCGTTGTACCGGTGGTCGAAGGTGAAGCGGGCCGCGTGGCAGACCTGGGGGTCCTCGAAGGCCGGGTTCACCCAGGCGAGGTCCTCGGCGCTCGGCCGGCGGCCCCAGTACTCGAGGATCATCTGCGAGGACGTCGGGCTGCACCAGGCCTCGCCCCCGTTGTCGTACTCCGGGTACTGGCCGACGTGAGTGTTCTGCGAATAGCGCGGCACGGCCAGTTCGCGGGCGACGCAGGGCGTCGAGGCGGGCACGGTGAAGCGGTCGGGGATGTCCGAGGCCATCGCGCCGAGCCGCCACACGAGGGGGGTGACATGGGTGCCGGGGGCGCGGTACAGGGTCAGCCTCAGCTGGTACGCGTCCAGACGCAGACCGCTCGCGGCGTCGTCGACGGCCAGGGTGTCCGTCCAGATCGAGCTCCTGCCGTCGCTCTGGTCGTCGACCGAGGTCCGCCGGATGTCGTCGTCGCCCGCCGCCCAGCGGCCCATCACGTACCAGGGGGTGGCGCCGCCGTCGTTGTAGGTGCCGCGCAGCTCGATCTGGATCCAGGTGCCGGGCGGGGTGGCGGCGTTCCAGGAGGCGATGATCTCGGTGGCCGGGACGGTGGAGCGGTGGACGGGGGAGGTCCAGCTCGCGTACTCCCAGGGGGAGGTCGTGCCGGTGTGCGGGTCGGTGTGGTCGGTGACCCCTACGGGCGTACCGATCACCAGGCCGGCACGGTGTCCGGCGACGGCGCGGGTGCCGGCGCGGTCGCCGCCGCGCCAGTCGGCGAAGGAGACCCAGAAGCGGTGGTCGACGAACGCGGGTTCCGGCGCGTGGCCACGGTCGCCGACGGAGGCGGTCGCGGCCGGAGCGGTGGAGGCCAGGGAGGTGCCGGCGACAGCGGCGAGGGCCGCGGCGAGGACGGTTCTGCGCGGAGTGGAGTTGGCCATGAGCGATGACCCCCGGTCGAGAGCGGCGAACGACGGCGAGGAGCGGACGGAGGGCGGAGCGTGGACCACTATCGCGGCTCGCGGAACGGTTCTGCCAGCGATTCGGCACGCGTCGCCGCACAAATATCGGTCTGTGCCACTGGCGCCGCCGGGCCGCTGACCTGCGACGCCGCCCGCAGGGATCGCTACGCTTGCCCCATGACCGACCGGACCGACCTCGACCGTGCCGCCGACGCGCTGCGCGGACTCCCGCCGTCCTGCGGGCCGATCCGGCTGGTCGCCGTCGACGGGCACGCGGGCTCGGGAAAGTCGACCCTCGCCGCGCACCTCGCCACCCGGCTTGGCGCACCCGTCCTCCACCTCGACGACCTCGCGAGCCACGAGGAGCTGTTCGGGTGGACGGAGCGGATGCGGGACCAGGTGATCACACCCCTCTCCCGGGGCGAGGTCGCGCGCTATCACCCGTACGACTGGAATCTGCGGACCTTCGGCGCACTCCGCGAGCTGCCGCCCGCCCCGGTCGTCCTGGTCGAGGGCGTCGGGGCGGGGCGGAGCGCGCTGCGCCCGAATCTCGCCGCTCTCCTGTGGATGGAACGGGGCCCCGAGGAGTCCTGGGCACGCGGCCGGCACCGGGACGGACCTGCGCAGTCCGAGTTCTGGGACGGCTGGACAGTGGCGGAGACTCGCCATTTCTCCGCGGACCCGTCGCGCCCCTTCGCCGACACCCTGATACGGGAGTGTCCCGAGGGGTACGAGTGGCTTCCTGGGCCGGCTGTGACCGCATGCCCGAACCAGATCATCACGGAGAGTAAAGGCGCATCACCCCGTAAATGAGTAGGGGGAACCCCACTTCCGCAAGTGCCTCAACTCCGCTTGACCCAGGGGGCGTACAGGTCTTACGTTCTCAATGTGCGGCTTTCCGAAGCCGTCGCGGACGCGAAGCCCCCGGTTGTTCCCCCGTGATCGGGGGCTTCGTTCTGCCCTGATCATCCCTTTCTCCGGCCCCCCGCCGACCCCGATGCTTACCCAGGGTTATGGCCACCGGATCACGTACTTCTCCTTCGTCGCGCCCCCTCTGCGCAGGTACGATGCCCTTCGGTGGGGTCAATTCCCGTCCGCGAGAAGGCGGTTCTGTACGGCTTCCGGCGGGCACCCGCCTGCCGGGACAGCAACGGGGGCACGTTTTGTGGGGGACCCGATGGACATCGGCACGCAGGGCGGAACGGCCCCGGCCGAGCTCGCCTGGCTGCGGGGAGTCGACGCCTACACGATGGGCGCCTATCCGCAGGCGGAGGAAGAGTTCCGAACGGCGGTACGGATCGATCCCGGCATGGCGGACGCCTGGCTCGGGCTGCACGCGCTCCGGGTGGACACCACCACCGCGCTGCTGCGGATGTACCGCAACCGCGACCGGTTCGGCGAACAGCGCGCACGCCATCGTCGGACCCTGAACTCCTGGTACTGGCTGGGCTGGTGGGTCCAGCCCGTGCTCGAGAGCCCGCGCGATCTCCTTCTCGCGCACGCCTCGCACTGGCTCGACGGCCGCCATGTGCCCGAGCTGGACCGGGCGTTGGCCGGGCTGCCGCCGGTCGACACCGATCCGCAGGTCCGCTTCCTGCACGCCTGCCGGTCCTATCTCGTCAAGGACTGGGACCAGTTGGTCCGCCACACCGAGCCCCTGGTGGACGATCCGCTGCTCGGGATCGAGGCGGGACTCTTCGGCGGGATGGCCCGGGTCCGCCTCGAGATGTACGGGCAGGCGGAACCGCTGCTCTCGGCGGCCCTCATGCGCTGCCGCAGCGAACAGCCGCAGCGCAAGGAGCTGCGCTACTGGCTGGCCCGGGCCCACGAGGGCACCGGGCGGAGCGCGGCCGCCTTACCGCTCTACCGGGCGGTGCACCGGATCGACCCGGCGTTCATGGACACGGCTGCCCGGCTGGCGGCGATCACCGAGTACGACGGTTTCGAGGGGCCGGACGACACGGCGGGGCTCGCCACGGTCGCCCTGGGCGGGGCCGGGCAGGACGCCTCCGCCGACGCGACGCAGACCGACCTCGACGGCCCGGCCTCCGACGGACTGCGCCTCGGGAGCGAGGCGGGACTCGGCAGCGAGCCGGGGATCGGCACCGAGGCGGGACTCGGCAGCGAGCCGGGGGCCACGACACCTCCCGCGGGGCCGCCCGAGCCCCCGGACGTACGCCAGAAGGCGTCCGTACCGGCGCAGCCCGCACCGCCCCGCTTCCCCGCCAGCCCCACCGACCCGGCCCTGCTTGCCGAGGCGCTCGCCGAGCTGGAGCGCATGGTCGGGATGGAGCCGGTGAAGCGGCAGGTGAAGGCGTTGTCGGCGCAGCTGGAGATGGCCCGACTGCGGGCCGGGCAGGGCCTTCCCGTCCAGCCACCGAAACGTCACTTTGTCTTCTCCGGCCCCTCGGGCACCGGGAAGACCACCGTCGCCCGGATCCTAGGTCGGGTCTTCTACGCGCTCGGGCTGCTCGGCGGCGATCATCTGGTGGAGGCCCAACGGGCGGATCTGGTGGGCGAGTTCCTGGGGCAGACTGCCGTCAAGGCGAACGAGCTGATCGATTCGGCGATCGGCGGGGTCCTCTTCGTGGACGAGGCGTACTCGCTCTCCAACACCGGCTACAGCAAGGGCGACGCCTACGGCGACGAGGCGCTCCAGGTGCTCCTCAAGCGGGCGGAGGACAACCGGGACCACCTGGTGGTGATCCTGGCCGGCTACCCCGAGGGCATGGACCGGCTCCTGGCCACCAACCCGGGGCTCTCCTCCCGCTTCACGACCCGGGTCGACTTCCCCTCGTACCGCCCGCTCGAACTCACCGCCATCGGCGAGGTGCTCGCGGCGGCGAACGGGGACTGCTGGGACGAGGAGGCCCTGGACGAGCTGCGCTCGATCAGCGGCCATGTCGTGGACCAGGGGTGGATCGACGAGCTGGGCAACGGACGCTTTCTGCGTACGCTGTACGAGAAGTCCTGCGCGTACCGCGACCTCCGCCTCGCGGGCTACCCGGGCACGCCCACGCGCGACGACCTGGCCACGCTGCGCCTGGCCGACCTGATGCAGGCCTACGGCGAGGTCCTCTCCGGCCGCGGCCCGTCCCCCCGAGGCCCACGGCAGGACCCCGGGGGTCTGTGACGACCGCCCGGGGCCCGCGCTCCGGCCTCGGGTCAGGCCGTCAGGGCTTCGTCCGTCCGGTCCCCGCGGGTGTCCGTGAGGAGGCGCTGCGGGGGTGAGGGTACGGGCAGCCGGTGGGCCGGGTCCCGGACCTCGCCCACCAGCTTCTCCAGGACGTCCTCCAGGGCCACGAGCCCGAGCACCCGGCCCACACCGTCGGAGACCTGGGCGAGATGGGTCGCCGCGCGACGCATCACGGTGAGCGCGTCGTCGAGCGGCAGCTCGGCCCGGAGCGTCGCCATGGGGCGCCAGATGTGCTGCGGCACCGCCCGCTCCCGCTCCTCCAGGTCCAGAACGTCCTTGACGTGCACGAACCCCATGTACGTCCCGCGTCCCTCCGCGCACACCGGGAAGCGCGAGTAGCCGGTGCGCACGGTGAGCTCCTCGATCTCCCGGGGCGTCACCGACGGCGTGACCGTCACCAGCTCCGACGGGGCGATGAGCACGTCCGTCACCGGGCGGCTGCCCAGCTCCAGGGCGTCCTCCAGGCGCTCCTGTTCGGCCGGGTCGAGCAGGCCGGCCTGGCCCGCGTCCTCCACGAGCCGGCCGAGCTGGGTGCTGGTGAAGACCGCCTCCACCTCGTCCTTCGGCTCGACGTGGAACGCCCGCAGCACCAGCCGGGCGCAGGCACCCAGCGCCCGCGTGACCGGCCGGCAGAGCCGGGCGAAGCCGACGAGGGCGGGGCTGAGCCATAGCGCGGTCCGCTCGGGCGCGGCCATCGCGAGGTTCTTCGGGACCATCTCGCCGATCACGAGATGGAGGAAGACGACCGCGGCCAGCGCCACGACGTATCCGAGCGGATGGATGAGCCCGTCCGGGACGCCGACGGCATGGAAGACCGGTTCGAGGAGACGCGCCACGGTCGGCTCGGCGACCGCGCCCAGGGTCAGGGAGCAGACGGTGATGCCGAACTGGGCGGCCGCCATCATCTGCGGCAGGTTCTCCAGGCCGTGGAGGACCTGCCGTGCCCGTGCACCGCCGAGCGGTTCGATCTGGCTGCGGCGTACGGAGACGAGCGCGAACTCGGCGCCGACGAAGAAGCCGTTGGCCACCACGAGCAGGACGGCGAACAGCAGCTGGAGCAGGCTCATCGGACCGCCTCCGGCACCGCGGGCGTCTCGGCCGTCCGCACGATCCGCACCCGCTCGGCGCGGTAGCGGTCGACCTGCCGCACCAGGAGCCGCCAGCCGGGGAGTTCCGCCCGGTCGCCGGGGGCCGGGATGCGGCCGAGCAGGTCGGCGACGAGGCCCGCGACCGTCTCGTACGGCCCGTCGGGCACGTCGAGTCCTATCCGGTGCAGGGTGTGCACCCGGCAGGAGCCGTCGGCCTCCCAGGCGGGGTTGCCGTCCTCCGCGGCCACGGCGGCCAGCTCGGGGCGCTCGTCGGTGGCCCTGTCGTGCTCGTCGCGGACCTCGCCGACGAGTTCCTCGACGATGTCCTCCAGGGTGACGACCCCGGCCGTACCGCCGTACTCGTCGACGACCACGGCGATCGGCTGCTCGCGCCGCAGGCGCTCCAGGAGCGCCTGCGCGGGCAGGGTCTCGGGGACGAGCAGCGGGGGGACGGCGATGCTCCCGACCGGTGTGCGCGTCCGCTCGTGCGGAGGTACGGCGAGCGCGTCCTTGAGGTGGACCATGCCGACGATCTCGTCGATGCGCTCGTGGTAGACGGGGAACCGGGAGAGTCCCGTCGCCCGGGTGAGGTTGAGGACGTCGGCCGCGGTGGCGTCCGACTGCAGGGCGCTCATCCGTACCCGCGGCGTCATGGCCTGCTGCGCGGTGAGTCCGCCGAGCGTCAGCGTGCGTACGAAGAGGTCGGCGGTGTCCTGTTCCAGCGCGCCCGCCCGGGCCGAGTGCCGGGCGAGCGAGACCAGCTCGCCGGGGGTCCGGACGGAGTCGAGTTCCTCGGTGGGCTCCACGCCCAGGAGCCGGACGAGCCGGTTGGCGACCCGGTTGAGCAGCGTGATGACAGGGCGGAAGAGGGACGCGAAGAGGTGCTGCGGGCCCGCGACGAACCGCGCCACCTGGAGGGGCCGGGAGACCGCCCAGTTCTTCGGGACGAGTTCGCCGACCACCATCTGTACGGCGGAGGCGAGCAGCATGCCGATCGCCACAGCGACCCCGGGGACGGCGCCCTCGGGGAGTCCGGTGGCGGTGAGGGGGGCGTCGAGGAGCTGGGCGAGCGCGGGCTCGGCGAGCATGCCGACGACGAGGGAGGTGATCGTGATGCCGAGCTGGGTGCCGGAGAGCTGAAAGGACAGCTCGCCGAGCGCCTTGACGACGGTGCGGGCGCGCCGGTCGCCGGCGGCCGCGGCCCGTTCGGCCTCGGGGCGTTCCACCGTGACGAGACCGAATTCGGCCGCCACGAAGAAGCCGTTGGCGAGGATCAGGAGGAAGGCTGCGGCAAGCAGCAGAAGCGGGGTGATCATGCCGCCGCCTCCGCGGAGGGGGCGGCGCAGGTACTACCGGACGATCCGTCCATTGCCGGAGGGAGTCACTCCTCGGGTCGCAGGGAGGCCCCGCGGGCCGCGGCGGAGCGGCCCTGCACACGCGAGGCGGTGGTGCCGCTCGGCACCACCGCCTCCAGAGTAATCACGCACCCGGTGCGTGGGGCAGGGGGTCGACCCCCGTATGGGGGACTCAGCCGCCGTCCGGGCCGGTGCCGCGGCTGTCGGCCAGGGCGCGCAACGCGCGGGCGTCGCGGATGGCCTGCTGCTTGGCGATTCCGGGCTGGATGCCCAGCGCGGGCATGCTGGTGCCGTCGCTCAGGTCGAGGAAGACCCAGGGGTCGCCGGGCCGCAGGTTGACCCGGAGGATTTCGGCCCACGCCAGTCGGCGTGTCCGGGTGATGTTGACGACCGTGACGCCCTCGTCGTCGGCGACGACCTTGGGGCGGCTGAGCAGCGTGAGGATGCCGAGGAAGAGCGCCGCGGTGAAGATGAAGCTCGCCCGCTCACCGGGGCCGAGCTTCTCCAGCATCAGCGCGATGGCGGTGATGACGACGAACATCACCGCCCCCACGGTGAGCAGCACCGCACGGGTGCGGCCCGGCCGGAAGGTGACCGGGAGGGCGGGCGTCGGGGCCTCGGACATCGGTGTTCCTCGGTGGGTCGGTGCCGGGCCGTCAGAGCCGGCAGGCGTGGATGGCCGTCGTCAGGATGGCGCGGGCACCCAGCTCGTACAGGTCGTCCATGATCCGCTGTGCCTCCTTGGCCGGGACCATGGCCCGGACCGCGACCCAGCCCTCGTTGTGCAGCGGCGAGATGGTCGGCGACTCCAGGCCCGGGGTGAGGGCGACGGCCTGCTCCAGGTGCTCGGCCCGGCAGTCGTAGTCCATCATCACGTAGCTGCGGGCCACCAGGACGCCCTGGAGGCGGCGCAGGAACGTCTGGACGCGGGCGTCCGCGGTGTCGGCGCCGGCCTGCCGGATCACCACGGCCTCGGAGGTGAGGATCGGCTCGCCGATGACCTCCAGGCCGGCGTTGCGCAGGCTGGTGCCGGTCTCGACGACGTCCGCGATGATCTGGGCGACGCCCAGCTTGATGGCGGTCTCGACGGCGCCGTCGAGGTGGACGACGGAGGCGTCGATGCCCTGGTCGGCGAGGTGCTTGGCGACGATGCCCTCGTACGAGGTGGCGATCGTCATGCCGTGGAAGTCCTCGGGGCCCTTCGCGGTGCCGGGCCGGGTGGCGTAGCGGAAGGTCGACCGGCCGAAGTTCAGCGGGAGGATCTCCGCCGCGTTGGCGCCGGAGTCGAGCAGCAGGTCACGGCCGGTGATGCCGATGTCCAGCTTGCCGGAGGCGACGTAGATCGCGATGTCCTTCGGGCGCAGGTAGAAGAACTCGACCTCGTTCTCGGGGTCGATGACCACGAGCTCCTTGGACTCCTTGCGCTGGCGGTAGCCGGCCTCATGGAGCATCGCCGACGCAGGTCCGGACAGTGAACCCTTGTTGGGGACGGCGATGCGCAGCATGGGGTGAGCTTCCTTTGCCTGGGAGTTTTCGGGGGAGGGTGTTCGGTCTCGCTCAGGGGTGTCGCGTGGGGAGCCGGGCGTACCGGTCAGAGATGGGCGTAGACGTCGTCGAGCGAGATCCCGCGCGCGACCATCATCACCTGGACGTGGTACAGCAGCTGCGAGATCTCCTCGGCGGCGGCTTCCTTGCCCTCGTACTCCGCGGCCATCCAGACCTCGGCGGCCTCCTCGACGACCTTCTTGCCGATGGCATGGACGCCCTTCTCCACCAGTTCCGCGGTGCGGGAGGTGGCCGGGTCGCCGTTCTCGGCCTTGAGCTTGAGCTCGGCGAAGAGCTCTTCGAAGGTTTTGTTCGCCATGATGGTCCTAAGAGTACGGGGTGTAAGGGGGCGGGCGCGCAGCGCCTCCTCTGAGGGGTGGTGGTCGGGCGACGGGCGGGCTCAGCGCCAGGGTTCGCTGACCGTGCGCAGTGTGGTCGCGGTGGCGACGGCGGCGGTGACGGCCTCGTGGCCCTTGTCCTCGCTGGAGCCTTCGAGGCCTGCCCGGTCGAGGGCCTGCTCCTCGTTGTCCACGGTCAGGACGCCGAAGCCGACGGGTACGCCGGTGTCGATCGAGACCTGGGTGAGGCCGTGGGTGACGCCCTGGCACACGTACTCGAAGTGCGGCGTTCCGCCGCGGATGACGACGCCGAGCGCCACGATGGCATCGTAGCCCCGCCCGGCGAGGACCTTCGCCACGACCGGCAGCTCGAAGCTGCCCGGGACGCGGAGCACGGTCGGCTCGTCGATGCCGAGCTCGTGCAGGGCCCGCAGGGCACCGTCGACGAGTCCGTCCATGATCTTCTCGTGCCACTGGGCCGCGATCACGGCCACCCGCAGGTCGCCGCAGTTCTTCACGCTGAGGACGGGTGCGCCCTTGCCGCTCATGTCTCTCCTAGCTCCGTACTGATCGCTGACTTACTGGTTGCCGCAGGTGGACGCCGCTTCCGCGTCCAGCCAGGGCAGGTCGTGACCCATCCGGTCCCGCTTGGTGCGCAGGTAACGGAGGTTGTGCTCGCCCGCCTGGACCGGCATGGCCTCGCGGCCCTCGACCGTCAGGCCGTGCTCGGTGAGGGCGGAGATCTTGTCGGGGTTGTTGGTCATCAGCCGCATGCTGCGGACCCCGAGGTCGCCGAGGATCTGCGCGCCCGCCGCGTAGTCGCGGGCGTCGGCGGGCAGCCCGAGTTCCAGGTTGGCGTCGAGGGTGTCGCGGCCGCGCTCCTGGAGTTCGTACGCGCGCAGCTTGGACAGCAGGCCGATGCCCCGGCCCTCGTGGCCGCGGAGGTAGACCACGACACCCCGGCCGGCCTCGGTGATGCGGTCCATGGAGGCCTGGAGCTGCGGGCCGCAGTCGCAGCGCAGCGAGTGGAAGATGTCGCCGGTCAGGCACTCGGAGTGCACCCGGACGAGGACGTCCTCGCCGTCACCGATCTCGCCGTGGACGAGGGCGACGTGCTCGACGCCGTCGACGGTGGAGCGGTAACCGTACGCGGTGAAGTCGCCGTGGGCCGTGGGCAGCTGGACCTCGGCCTCGCGCCGGACGGTCGGCTCGGCGCTGCGGCGGTACGCGACGAGGTCCTCGATCGAGATGATCGTGAGGCCGTGCTTGCGGGCGAAGGGGACGAGCTCGGGCAGGCGCAGCATGACGCCGTCCTCGCCCGCGATCTCGACGATCGCGCCGGCGGGGCGCAGGCCCGCGAGGCGGGCGAGGTCGACCGCGGCCTCGGTGTGGCCGTTGCGGACGAGGACACCACCGGGCTTGGCGCGGAGCGGGAAGATGTGGCCGGGCCGGACGAAGTCGCCGGGCTCGTGGCGGCCGCTCGCCAGCATCCGCAGGGTGGTGGCGCGGTCGGCGGCGGAGATGCCCGTGGTGACGCCGTGGGCGGGTGCCGCGTCGACGGAGACGGTGAAGGCCGTGCGCATCGACTCGGTGTTGTGCTCGACCATCTGCGGGAGTTCGAGGCGCTCGAGCTCCTCGCTCTCCATGGGTGCGCAGATCAGGCCGCGGCACTCGCTCATCATGAAGGCGACGACCTCGGGGGTGGCCTTCTCCGCGGCGATGACGAGGTCGCCCTCGTTCTCGCGGTCCTCGTCGTCGACGACGACGACGGGACGGCCCGCGGCGATGTCACGGATGGCCTGCTCGACGGGGTCGAGAGAGAGGTCGGTGACGTCCCAGATCGGCAGCGCGCTCATGCTCGCGTCCCTTCAGTCGTGTCTCCGGCCTGACCGGGCAGGAGAGCGTGCGTTGCTCGCTGGTGCTCCCCGTCCGCGCGGACGACGGTGACGAGAATCGTCCCTTCCGGCGCGGGAGCGGTACGCGTCCGGAGCCACCAGTCGCGCATGCCCCAGATGACGAGGGCGAAGTAGATGACGTAGACCAGGCCGGAGAAGGCCAGGCCGCTGTTGAAGGCGAGGGGGATGCCGACCAGGTCGACCAGGAGCCAGGCGAACCAGAACTCGACCAGGCCGCGGGCCTGGGCGACCATCGCGACGAGGGTGCCGACGAAGATGTACGCGTCGGCCCACGGGGACCAGGAGAGCGACGGGTAGAGCGTGAACAGGCCGCCGACCGCGAGGGTGCCGAGGACGGCGCCGCCGAGGAGGAGACCACGCTCCTTCCAGCTCGCGAAGCGGACGGCGATCGAGCCGTCCTGGGCCTGCTGCCGGCCGCGGTTCCACTGCCACCAGCCCCAGGCGGCGACGCCGATGACCAGGAGCTGCTTGCCGACGCCGCCGCTGAGGTGGGCGGAGGCGTAGGCGCCGACGAGGATGGCACCGGAGAGCAGCTGCGCGGGCCAGGTGAGGATGGAGCGCCGCCAGCCGAGCGCGAGGGCGACCAGACCGATCGTGTTGCCGATCATGTCGGACCACATGATGTGCTGGTCGAGGACGGTGAAGGCCTCGGAGTTGAGCCAGTTCACTTGACGTTCTCCCCGGCGTTCGGGCCGAGCAGCCGCTCGACGTACTTGGCGATGACGTCCACTTCGAGGTTGACCGGGTCGCCGCTCTGCTTGATGCCGAGCGTGGTCAGCGCGAGGGTGGTGGGGATGAGGCTGATGGTGAACCAGTCCTCGGCGGCCTCGACGACGGTGAGGCTGACGCCGTCGACCGTGATGGAGCCCTTCTCGACGACGTAGCGCGAGAGCTGTGCGGGGAGGGCGATCCTGACGATCTCCCAGTTCTCGGACGGGGTCCGGTCGAGGATCGTGCCCGTACCGTCCACGTGGCCCTGGACGATGTGTCCGCCCAGGCGGTCGCCGACCGCCATCGGGCGCTCCAGGTTGACCCGGGAGCCGACCTCGAGGGCGCCGAGGGAGGAGCGCTTGAGGGTCTCCTCCATCACGTCGGCCGTGAACTCCCCGTCGCCGAACTCGACGACCGTGAGACAGACACCGTTGACGGCGATGGAGTCGCCGTGCTTGGCGCCTTCCGTGACCAGGGGGCCTCGCAGGCGGAAGCGGGACGCGTCGGCCAGCTTCTCGACGGCGGTGACCTCACCCAGTTCTTCGACGATTCCGGTGAACACGCTCAACGCTCCTTGGGAGTGGCAGTGATACGAAGATCGGGGCCGATGCGCTGGGTCTCGATGACGTCGAGCCGCAACGCGTCGGTGATGGTGGAGATTCCGGCGTCGGCCAGGGCGTTCGCGCCCGCGCCGAGGAGGACGGGGGCGAGGTAGCCGACGACCTGGTCGACGGCTCCCGCGGCGACGAAGGCGCCGGCCAGGGTCGGCCCGCCTTCGAGGAGGACGGAACGGACGCCCTGCCGGTGGAGCGCCGCGAGGAGTTCCGGGATGTCGAGGCCGCCGCCGGGCGCTCGGGACAGCCGCCACGTCTCGGGGAGGTGGGCGGTGTCCTCCAGGGGTACGTCCTCGGCCACGGCGATCACGGTGCGGGCCGCGTCGTCGAGGACCCGGGCCCCCGGCTTCACGGCGCTCGCCTCGGTGTCGACGACGACCCGCAGCGGCTGGTCGGCCCCTTCGACGCCCCGTACGGCCAGGTGGGGATCGTCGGTGCGGGCCGTTCCGGAGCCGACGACGACGGCGTCCGCCTCGGCGCGCAGCCGGTGGACGTCGGAGCGGGAGTCGGCGGAGGTGATCCAGCGGGAGGTCCCGTCGGCGGCGGCGATCCGGCCGTCGAGGGTGGCGGCGTACTTCCAGCGGACGAAGGGGCGGCCGAGGCGTACGGAGGTGAGCCAGGCGATGTTGCCCGCCTCCGCCTCCTGGGCCAGGAGGCCCTGCCGGACCTCGACGCCGGCCGCGCGCAGGGTGTCCGCACCGCCCGTGGCCTGCGGGTTCGGGTCGCCGACGGCGTAGACGACACGGCGTACGCCGGCCTCGATCAGCGCCTGGGCGCAGGGGCCGGTGCGGCCGGTGTGGTTGCAGGGTTCGAGGGTGACGTAGGCGGTGCCGCCGCGGGCGCGCTCGCCGGCCGCGCGCAGGGCGTGGATCTCGGCGTGCGGTCCGCCGGCACGCTGGTGGTAGCCCTCGCCGACCGGCTCTCCGGAGGCGTCGAGGACGACGCTGCCGACGACCGGGTTGGGGCTGGTGGAGCCGAGACCACGGGCGGCGAGCGCGATGGCGCGTCGCATGGCGGTGATGTCGGTCGGCTCTGCCACCGGGTCCTCCTGCCTCTTCGGGCACGGACTCCGGGGCCTGTCGATGACGACAGAGAGCGGGTACGACGCTACGCACGGGGATTGCCAAAACCGGACACACCGGTCGCCGACGAGGGCGACCAGCGGCGATACGGCCGGCACGCCCCCTGCAGGGTCGCCCGCCGCGCACTGCCTCCCATCCGGACTTTCACCGTCGGTCCAGGAATCTCACCTGGTCAACCGGCCGCTGGCTGCGGACGGGTCGCGGACTATACCGCCGGTTCGGAATTACACCGACCCCGGAGTGCGCTGCTGCTGATACAGGGCCAGTGTGCCACGCCGCGCCGTCGGCCATGCGGGCGATGCCCTGTGGGCTGGCTCACAGCCCTTTTCGAGGCCTCTCTTTGGTCCAGACCTATTGACGCACTGGTCTAGTCCTCTTAATCTCCGTGTCACCTCCGAGGTACGGCCCGCGGTGTGCGCACTCCACGGGCCCAACACGACCCACCCCTTTGTTCGTTGTGTTCTTTCACCTCCCCAGGAGGAACCGATCGTGTTGTCCCCCACGAAGACGAGGGTCTCGCTGCTCGCGTCCGGCGCGGCCGTCGCCGGTCTGCTGATCAGCTCCCTCGCGGGCGGTGTCTCGCACGCCGCCGACAACGAGGGCTGTCGCCCGGACGGGCTGTACAAGACTCCCGGTGTCGACGTCCCGTACTGCTCGGTCTACGACACCGAAGGCCGCGAGAAGATGGGCGCGGACCACCAGCGCCGCGTCATCGGCTACTTCACCGGCTGGCGCACCGGAAAGAACGGCGAGCCCGCCTACCTCGCCAACAACATCCCGTGGGACAAGATCACCCACATCAACTACGCCTTCGGACACATCGGTTCCGACAACAGGCTCTCCGTCGGCACGGACGGGCCGAACAACGCGGCCACCGGGATGACCTGGCCCGGAGTCGCGGGCGCGGAGATGGATCCGGGCTTCGCCTACAAGGGCCACTTCAACCTGCTGAACAAGTTCAAGAAGCAGCACCCGGACGTCAAGACGCTGATCTCGGTCGGCGGCTGGGCGGAGACCGGCGGCTACTTCGACGACAACGGCACCCGGGTGAACTCCGGCGGCTTCTACTCGATGGCCACCAACGCCGACGGTTCGGTCAACCAGGCCGGGATCGACACCTTCGCGGACTCGGCCGTCGCCTTCATCAAGAAGTACGGGTTCAACGGCGTCGACATCGACTACGAGTACCCGACGACGATGAAGGACGCGGGCAACCCGCTCGACTGGCAGCTCTCCAACGCCCGCCGCGCGGGTCTGGTCAAGGGCTACGACGCCCTGATGAAGAGCCTGCGCGAGAAGCTCGACCGGGCCGGGGCCGCCGACGGCAAGCACTACCTGCTGACCGTCGCCGCGCCGTCCTCGGGCTACCTGCTGCGCGGCATGGAGACGTACCAGAGCCAGAAGTACCTGGACTACGTCAACATCATGTCCTACGACCTGCACGGCGCCTGGAACGAGTACGTCGGCCCCAACGCCTCGCTCTTCGACGACGGCAAGGACGCCGAGCTCGCCGCCGCCAACGTCTACGGCTCCTCGCAGTACGGCGGCATCGGCTACCTCAACACCGACTGGGCGTACCACTACTTCCGCGGCTCGATGCCGGCCGGCCGGATCAACATCGGCCTGCCGTACTACACCCGCGGCCACAAGAACGTGCAGGGCGGCACGGACGGTCTGTGGGGCAAGGCCTCCGCGACCACCTGCCCGGCCGGCGCGGGCCTGACCAAGTGCGGTGACGGCGCCGTCGGCATCGACAACCTGTGGCACGACAAGGACACCGACGGTGTCGAGTCGCCCGCGGGCTCCAACCCGATGTGGCACGCCAAGAACCTGGAGAAGGGGATCGTCGGCGACTACGTCACCCAGTACGGCTTCCCGGCGAACACCACCCTGACCGGCACCTACGCCCGCCGGTACGACTCGACGCTGGTCGCGCCGTGGCTGTGGAACGCGCAGAAGAAGGTCTTCCTCTCCACCGAGGACGAGCAGTCGGTGGCCGCCAAGGCCGACTACGTGGTCAGCAAGGGCATCGGCGGCACGATGGTCTGGGAGATGGCAGGCGACTACGCCTGGAACGCGGGCAAGGGCCAGTACGAGATGGGCTCCACGCTCACCTCGCTGATGTACGACAAGTTCAAGGCGGCCACGCCGTACGGCGCGAAGAAGTCGAACGCCACGCTGCCGACGCAGGCCGTGGACGTGGGCGTGGAGTTCACCGAGTTCAAGCTGGGCGACTCCAACTACCCGATCACCCCGAAGATCAAGATCACCAACAACACGGCCACCGCGCTGCCCGGGGGCACGGAGTTCCAGTTCGACTACGCGACGGCGGCCCCGGGCAACGCCTCCGACCAGTCCGGCTTCGGCACGAAGGTGATCAGCAGCGACCACACCGGCACCAACGTGGGCGGTCTGAAGGGCGACTTCCACCGGGTGTCGCTGAAGCTTCCGGCCTGGCAGTCGCTGGCCCCGGGCGCGACCGTGGACCTGGCCTTCAACTACTACCTGCCGGTCTCCACGCCGTCGAACTGGACGGTGAACATCAGCGGTACGACGTACGCGCTCGCCAGTGACCTGGCGCGCGGTACGACGGTGGTGGAGCCGGGCGGTTCGACCCCGACGCCGACCCCGACGCCGACGGGTCCGACGCCCACGCCGACGGGTCCGACGCCCACCCCGACCGGCGGCACCTGCACCGCCCCGGCGTACGTGGCCGGCACGGTCTACAACGGGGGAACCGAGGTCTCCCACAAGGGCCACACGTGGAAGGCCCAGTGGTGGACGCAGAACGAGGAGCCGGGCACGACCGGCGAGTGGGGCGTCTGGAAGGACCTGGGGGCCTGCTGACCCTCCGGCGAGTGGGGCGTCCGGAAGGACCTGGGGGCCGCTGACCCTCCGGCCACCGGGGGGTAGAGGCCTCCGGCCGACGCCACGGGGGCGCTGAGCTCTCCGCTCCGTACCCACCCCCGATGAACGCCCGGCGGCGGACTTCACGGCCCTTGCCGCCGCCGGGTCCTCCCCCCTTCGCCGCGGCCCGCATGTGCGTGCCGCGGCGAAGGCGTTCACGCTGGAACCATGACCACCCTCCTGGTGACCGGGGGCACGGGCACGCTCGGGCGCCCGGTCTGTGAGCGGCTGCGCGCGGCGGGCCACGAGGTGCGCGTCCTGAGCCGCCACTCCCCTCCGTTCGCGGTCGATCTGCGCCGGGGCGGGCCGCTGCTCGACCGGGCGGTGCGGAACGTGGACGCGGTCGTCCACTGCACCAACATCACGCGGGGCGACGAGCAGGCCGCCCGGGTGCTGATCGAGGCCGCCCGGCGGGCCGGGGTCCCGCACCTGCTGTACATCTCGATCGTCGGGGTGGACCGGGTGCCGCTGGGCTACTACCGCAGGAAGTACGCGGTGGAGCGGATGATCCAGCAGTCGGGCATCGACTGGACGCTGCTGCGGACCACGCAGTTCCACGCCCTGATCCTGATGCTGCTGGAGGGGCTGGCGAAGCCGCCGGTGATGTGCGTCCCGAAGGCCGTACGGGACCAGCCCCTGGAGGTCACCGAGGCCGCCGCGCGCCTCGCGGAGCTTGCGGTGGGCGCCCCGGCGGGCCGGGTCGCGGACATGGGCGGCCCCTTGATCCAGACGTTCGCCGAACTCGCGAAGGCGTACCTGCGGGCGAGCGGGAAGCGCCGCCGTGTCGTGGAGGTCCCGCTCCCGGGCAAGGTCTACCGGGGTCTGCGCCACGGCGGCCACCTCGCCCCCGAGCGGGCGGTGGGCCAGGTGACGTTCGAGGAGTTCCTGACCGGCCGGTTCGGCGCCGAGGCCGGGGCGTAGGGCGACCGGTGGCCGGGGGATGAGGCCGGAGTGCGGCCACGGGGAGCGGGCGCCCGCTGGGGCGGCGGCGGGCGGCCACGGGAACAGCACGACCTGGGCCCGCGACGGCGGGCGGCCACGGGAACACCACGACCTGGGCCCACGACGGCGGGCGGCCACGGGAACACCACGACCTGGGCCCGCGACGGCGGGCGGCCACGGGAACACCACGACCTGGGCCCGCGACGGCGGGCGGCCACGGGAACACCACGACCTGGGCCCGCGGCGGCGGGCGGCTACGGGAAGAGCACGTCCTGGGCCGCGTCGCGGGCGGCCAGGAGCGCGCCGCGCAGGACCGCCGTGTCACCGAGGGCCGTGGCGCGCACCTCCGTACGGAGCGGGGAGAGCCGGGCGAGTTCGGCCTCGACCCGGGCCGCGAGTGCCGGGCCGCCCCGGTGTCCGGTCTCCCCGCCGAGGACCACACACCCCGGGTCGAGGACGGAGGCCACGGCGGCCGCGCCGACCGCGAGACGCCGGGCCAGGACGTCGAGGAAGGGGCCGGGACCGGAGCCGAGTGCGGTCACGGGGTCGAGACCGTGCTCCACGGCGAGCGCCTCCACCGCGGCCGCGCAGGCCAGCTCGTGGAAGCCGCCGGCGCAGCCGGTCGCCGAGGGCAGTCCGGACGTGCCGGGCACCGGCAGGAAGCCGAGCTCCCCCGCACCGCCCGAGGCCCCTCGGCGCAGCCTCCCGTCCAGGACGACGGCCGCTCCGACGCCCTGGCCCAGCCAGAGGAGCACGAACGTGTCATGGTCACGAGCGGCGCCGACCCGCTGCTCCGCGACGGCCGCGAGATTGGTCTCGTTCTCGACGAGGACCGTCGCGGGCAGCCGTTCCTGGAGCGTGGCCATCAGGCGCCGGTGCCACTCGGGGAGCCCCGTCGATTTCCGCAGCTCCCCGGTGGCCGGGTCGATCAGTCCGGGGGCGCCGACGACGACGCTGTGGAGGGTCTCCACACCGGCCCCCTTGGCGGTTCGCTCCAGGAGGGCGACGGCCTTCTCGACGGCGGGTCCGGTGCCGTCCTCGCCGCCGACCGGGGCCGAGGCCTCGGCGAGCGTGGTGCCCAGCAGGTCGGCGACGGAGAGCGAGACCGATGTGGTGCGGACGTCGAGCGCGGCGAGATGCGCGCGGTCGGCGGCGATCCCGTACAGCTTGGCGTTGGGCCCGCGCCGCTCCGCGCCGGACTCCCCCACGATCCGGACGAGTCCGGAGCCCTGGAGCCGTTCGACGAGATCGGCGACCGTGGGGCGGGAGAGTCCGGTCAGCGTCTTCAGCTGAGTAGCGGTCAGCGGTCCCTCGTCCTGGAGCAGTCGCAGTGCGAGTCGGTCGTTGAGGGCCCGGGCGGTACTCGGGGAAGCGGCCATGCCGGGATCCTCTCAGACGCGTGGAGACGGTCTCCGTCCCCCACTATTTATCAGGCAGGGTTCCTGATAGTTTACCGCCCACCACACGAGGGAGGGCACACATGGCGGGCGAGACCGTCTTCAGCGCCGAGCGACTGCGGCGGGCCAGGTTCGCCGTCGCCGCCGTCTTCTGCGTCCACGGCGCGGTCACCGGAAGCTTCGCGACTCGCATCCCGTGGATCCAGGACCACGCGGACGTCAGCGCGGGCCAGCTCGGGCTCGCCCTCGCCTTCCCGGCCATCGGCGCCTCGCTGGCGATGCCGCTGGCCGGCGCGATCAGCCATCGCTTCGGCGCCCGCACCGCGTTGCGCGGACTGCTCGCCCTGTGGACGCTGGCCCTGATCCTCCCGTCCCTCGCCCCGAACATCTACGGGCTCGGCGCGGCGCTCTTCGTCTACGGCGCCACCGCCGGCATGTCCGACGTGGCGATGAACGCCCTCGGCGTCGAGGTCGAGAACCGCATGGGCAAGTCGATCATGTCCAGCCTGCACGGCATGTGGAGCGTGGGCGCGCTCCTCGGCTCCGCCGCCGGCACCGTCGCCGCCCACTTCGACACCGACGCCCGCCTCCACCACCTCGTCGCGGCCCTCGTCCTGACCATGCTGGGGCTCTTCTTCTGCCAGGGCGTGCCCGACCTGCAGAGCGCCCCCGACGACGAGGCACCGCCGCGCTTCTCGCTGCCGCCGAAGTCCGCTCTGATCATCGGCGCCATCGGCTTCTGCGGGGTGTTCGCGGAGGGCGCGAGCCTGGACTGGTCGGCGGTCTACCTGAAGGACGAGCTCGGCTCCTCGGCCGGAGTCGCGGCCGCCTCCACCACCGCCTTCGCCCTGACGATGGCGATCGCGCGGCTGGTCGGCGACCGGGTGGTGGACCGGTTCGGCGCCGTCCGGACGGTACGGGTCGGTGGTGTCGCCGCGACCGCCGGCGGCCTGCTCGTGGTCCTCGCCCCCCACGCGGCCGTGGCGATGGCCGGTTTCGGACTCATCGGCCTCGGGGTCGCGGTGGTCGTCCCACTGGCCTTCGCGGCGGCCGGGCGCAGCGGCCCGAACCCCAGCCAGGCCATCGCGGGCGTCGCCACCATCACGTACACCTCGGGGCTCATCGCCCCCTCGGCGATCGGCGGCATCGCCGACGCGACCTCCCTCATGTTCTCCTTCGGCCTCGTCACACTGCTGGCCTTCGGTCTGGTGCTGGGCGCCGGTGTGCTCCGCCAGGGCGACCGGACCACGAGCACCGCCTCACCCACGGCCCCGAGCGCCAGGACGAGTTCGGGCCAGATCTCTTGAAGTGCTCTCCCGGCTGAAGCCGGGAGATTCCTGCTTACCTTGCGGCAGCGGGCTTGACGCGCTTCGCGCGCCTGACGACTGCCCTCCC
>NZ_JBHUYJ010000086.1:25177-33946 GCF_042668715.1 Streptomyces sp. NPDC057271 | reverse complement strand
CCTCTGAAACGTCAACTGACCAGGACAAACACGAGCCAGCATCAGTGGTGGGGAAACCCGAACATCTCGGTGGCCTCTTCCCCGAACCTCACACCATGGTCAAGGCGGAAAAGGAACTGCCCACGTCGTCGATCGACGCGAAGTTCTACGGCCTGGAGGCCGGCCGCCACGTCCCGCCGGACCGCGTGTGGTCGGCGTGGCTGTGCGGCGACCACCTCGTCAGCGAGCGCCGCGAGGTCCTGCGGCAGTTCGCCAACGGCATCGACGCCAACAACCGGCGCGTGCACCGCGCGTTCCTCGCGAGCGTTCGCGTGCTCGGGGAAGGCGTCGACATCACCGGCGAGCGCGGTGTGGAGGCGATCTGCTTCGCCGATACCCGCGGCTCCCAGGTGGAGATCGTGCAGAACATCGGCCGCGCGCTGAGGTTGAACCGGGACGGCTCCACCAAGGTCGCGCGGATCATCGTGCCCGTCTTCCTGGAGCCGGGCGAGGACCCGACCGACATGGTGGCCAGTTCGAGCTTCAGGCCGCTCGTGGCCGTGCTCCAGGGCCTGCGCAGCCACGATGAGCGCCTGGTCGAGCAACTCGCCTCCCGCGCCCTCAGCAGCGGGAAGCGCAAAGTCCACCTCCGGCGCGATGAGGACGGCCGGATCATCGGCGCCGACGGCTCGGGGGAGGGCAAGGACCAGGAGCACGACGACACCCACGCCGCCGCCGAATCGGCCCTGCTCCACTTCAGCACCCCCCGGGACGCGGCGACCATCGCCGCGTTCCTGCGCACCCGGGTGTACCGGCCGGACTCGCTGGTGTGGCTGGAGGGCTACCAGGCCCTCATCCGCTGGCGGGCGGAGAACGGGATCACCGGCCTGTATGCGGTCCCGTACGACACCGAGACGACGGTGGGCGTCACCAAGCACTTCCCGCTGGGCAGGTGGGTGCACCAGCAGCGCAAAGCGCTGCGCGCCGGTGAACTCGATCCCCACCGCAAGGAACTGCTGGACGCGCCCGAGGCCGGGATGGTCTGGGAGCCGGGCGAGGAAGCCTGGGAGACCAAGATCGCCGCGCTGCAGTCCTACCGGCGGGCCACGGGACACCTCGCCCCGCGTCAGGACGCGGTCTGGGGCGAAGGCGAGGCGATGGCGCCCGTCGGGCAGCACATGGCCAACCTCCGGCGCAAGGGCGCGAAGAACGGCCTGGGCAAGGACCCGAAGCGGGCGGAGCAGCGTGCGGCGCAGCTCACCGCGATCGACCCGGACTGGGACTGCCCGTGGCCCCTGGACTGGCAACGCCACTACCGCGTCCTCGCCGACCTCGTCGACGCCGACGGCCACCTGCCCGACATCGCACCCGGCGTGCTCATGGACGGCGACGACATCGGACGGTGGCTCCAGCGGCAGAAGCAGCCGGGCACCTGGGCGCAGCTGTCGACCAAGCAACAGGAGCGGCTGTCCCGGCTGGGCATCACGCCCGCTCAGGCGCCGTCTCCCGCTGCGGCGGCCACGCACGCGACGAAGGGCCCGAACAAGGCACAGCAGGCGTTCCAGCGCGGCCTGGCCGCCCTTACTCAGTGGGTCAAGCGCGAGGGTGTCGACCGGGCGGTGCCGCGCGGGCACAGCGAGTCGATCACGGTCGACGGCGAGACGGAGCCGACGTTCGTGAAGCTGGGGGTATGGATTTCGAACACCCGCGCGAGGTGGGACAAGCTCGGCGCGGAGCAGCAGGCAGCCCTCGCAGCCCTGGGCGTGCCCTGGGCAAAGGCCGCAGCGGTGCCAGCCCCGTCCGGCGGACCGGCTCCGACGGACGGCGGCCCGGCGCAGCCCGTGCCGCCGGTGGTACCAGCGCAGGGGCAGCATGTCCCCCACGCCGACACGCTGACGGGCGAAGAGCGCGAAGCCGAGGCGGCCCGCGGGCGGGCGCGCATGCAGCGCCTCGCCGAACTGACGCGGAAGCACACCAAGGCCGAACTGCTGCGCATGGCCTACGCGGGCGGCCTGGTGAACCACAACTCCCCCGAGAAGTGGCGCAAGGACGAGATCGCCTCCACCGTCGTCGACAACGAGCTCCGGGCCGCCGCCCGGTCCGGGGCCGGCCAGCCGCCCGCCCCGCCCGCGGCGACCGCCCCGGTGAAGCGGCCGCCGGTACGGCACCACCATGACGAGTGCGACAAGGTGCTGTACGAGGGCGGCGCCTGCACCTGCGACCTCATCGAGCAGTACGGGCCGCCCTCCGAAAGGGAGGACTCCTAACTGAGACGACCGCTGCACGCTCCCCCACCGGACCCCGGGCCTGTACAGGCCCGGGGTCTCGTGCTGTCGGCGCAGTCGTACGGACCCCGTCACGGCCGCCCGGAGCGTGTCGCTCAGGTGGAGACGACATGCGGATGGCGGCACCGGCGGGCGGGCGGTGTCCCGGTCCGCCAGGACCCACTCGGGCTGTCTCCTCCCAAGCACGGAGTCACGAGTTGAGATTGTCAAGTGTTGGTGTCCAGACTGCCAAAGATCGCAATCTGAACGCACAAGAGTTACGAGCCTCAAATACGGTGCAGCCTGCGGCCTTTGGTGGACAACAGTTTCCTATCGGGGTCATCAGTTTTCACATGTTTTCCGACTAGCCGAGCTGAGCGGGCGCCCGGCCGGGTGCGCGCTCCCGTAACCGGCACCCGAACCGCCCACGCCGGGGCGCATAGTTGGGCCTGTGAACACCGAACTGACCGTTCTCAAGCGGGACAAGGCCGTGAGCCAGGGCGACACGATACGAATGCTGCTGGACGAGTCCAAGCGCACCAGTCGTGCCGTCCCCATCCGGCGTGCGTTCGTCCAGGACACCGTCCCGGGCCCCCGCCTGGTCACGAAGCCCGGTCCCTTCCGTCACCTGCTGCGCAGCCCCGAGCGGCTGGAGCTCTTCCTCCTGGTCCACTGCGTCGCCGCACGGGGCCCACTCCCGCGCGGTCGCGTCGACGGCGACTGGGGCGTCACTCGCCGGTCCGAGACATGGGGGCGCGCCGCAGGGATCTCGTTCGCCACCGACGGCAAGGCGAGCGCCGCGGTCTCCCGGCACCTGGCCAAGCTGAAGGAACTGAAGCTGATCAGCACGGCGCCGGACGGCCGGATGACCCGCATCACCAAGCTGCATGAGGACGGCTCCGGGGACCCGTACACGCTGCCATCGGGCAACTTTGAGGGCTCCCGCAAGGACATCTATTTCAAGGTGCCCTTCGAGTACTGGGAGCAGGACTACTACAAGTCGCTGACGATGCCGGCGAAGGCGATGCTGTTCATCTTCATGAGCCAGCGCAAGCCCTCCTTCGTCCTGCACAAGGACAAGCAGTTCGCGTCCTGGTACGGAATCTCCCCGGCGACCGTCGGCCGCGGCATCACGGAGCTGAAGGCGAAGGGGCTGCTGTACGAATTCCTCACCAAGCAGTACCTGGACGGCTCCTCCATCTTCGGCCAGAGCACGGGTGTGCGCTGGGCGCTCGCCGCGCCGTTCGACCTGAACATCAACAAGACGGAGCGCGAGGCGGCGGAGGCCGCTTGGACTCTTGAGGGCATCGCCCGCACCGCACTGCGGATCAGCTCCCGTATCCCCGCGCTCTCGGGGGCTGCGATTCCGCGATGAGCACCGCCGGGGCGCTACGGCCCCGGCCCCACGACTCCCGGCCCGGCACACCCGGGTCGGGCGCGGCGCAGGCCGCCGCCCCGTAAACGGGCGACGGCCCCCTGTTCCAGCAGGGAGCCGCCCAGTGAAGAAACCGACAGTCACTCCCCAAGGAGGCACCATCAGCATGTCCATCGAGCCTAAGGGCACTGACCAGCCGGCGTCGACCCGGCATCACCAGGGCAACGGCAAGCTGCGCCACGCCTGGTCCGAGATCCGGACCCGGCTGCGGCAGTTGCTGGACGCCGGCCGCCGCCGTCGCCTGCGCACCCTCGCCCGTACGGCGGGCCACGGCATCCTCCGCGGCGCCGCCGGTGCCGTGGGCGCGAGCGGGACCGGCTGGATCATCTGGTGGATCCAGCAGCGCTGACCCGGCGCACCCGCTGATCCCACATCCGCAGACCTGGTGGTCCCGGTCCGAGCCGGGGCCACCAGCGGCTCACCCCGTACGACGGTCACCACACGCGGGCCGCCGTACGTACTGGACACACCCACAGGCCAACAGGTGGATGGGAGTCTTAGCGATCTTCGACGATGAAGCACGCCCGCTGGTAGAGCTCATCGAACGTGATGATCTCGACGTCCTGGATCGATGTCCGGTACAGCTCGAAGGAGTTGATCTTCTCCGGGTTCACACGGCCGTGGTGGGTGAACTCGCGCAGGCTCCCGATCACCACGACCTGCCGGGGCCGGGTGGTGGACAGTTCGACGCCGGTCGGGGTGCCGTCGTCGTCGTAGATGTGGGTGAGGAACTCGCGGGAGATGAGCTGCTGGGCCTTGCTGACCGTCTTCTGCACCTGCGCCACGCCGCCGCCCAGTTCTTTCGATGCCTGGTAAACGCCCGCACGGTACGGGGCCTTGGCGAGCAGCTCCGTGTTGTGGGTCTTGATTTCGCAGAAGAGCATGCTGCTGATCAGGCCCTTGGAACGCATGATGGCGTCGATGCGTTTCCCGGCTCCGCCGAAGATGTCAGCACCGGTGGTGATGCGTTCCAGTTTGCCGTCGTCGATGGATTCGCAGGCGATGAGGTTGAGCCCGTAGCCGAAGATCCACTGGTTCGTCTCGAAGAAGGCCTGCCAGACCGCCTCCGCCCCGCGCGTCGTCGCAAGGCTCTCCTCCTGCTGGAAGTAGTCCGGATCGTTCAGCAGCCGCTTGAACTTCTGGAGCTGCTCTCTGCGGTTGCTGATCAGCCGGATGTCCTCCTCTGTGAGCCCGCCGCCGATCGCGGTCCTGACCGCGCCGAGAACCATCGTCCGGTCCTGGCCGGTCAGCAGCTGGGTCAGCTGGGCCTCGTCTCCTGCCACGAGCTGGAGGGAGCCGCCGGGCGTGCTCAGCCCGGCGCAGCCCTGGAGGAAGTTGATGACCTTCCAGAAGTTCTCGTGGACGTCCCCGGTGTCGACGAGCGCCTTGACGGCCCGGGTGGCCCCGGTGTCAGGCACCGTCTGCGTGGCGGGGACCTCCCCGGCCTTCTTCTTGTCCTTCTTCCACAGCTTGATCCTCGGCGTGAAGGTGCTGCCCTTCTTGATGATGGTGACGCTGCACAGTGTGGCCACCTGAGGCCGGTCGTCGAGGACGAAGTCGGTGATCATCCGGCGTGCGCGGGTGTCGTAGAGGTAGTGAAACCCGCTGCTGTCATGCGAGGCACGGATCTCCAGGTCGGCGAAGTCCCCGCGGGTGACGTCGAACTCGGTGGTGGTGAAGGGGAGGCGGAGACCGCGAACGATGGGGGTGGCGGGTGCGGTGGCTTGGGCCCGCCAGTCCGGCGGGATGTGGGGCAGCGGCCGACTATCGCCTTCGACCACGAGGTCCTGGACGTCGGTGCGTCCGAGCTGGCTGAGCAGGCTCTCCAGTGTCCGCCAGATCACCTCCTTCGTCTCCGGGGCGCAGGTGGGCAGGAGCTCGCGCTCCACGGTTAGGACCGCCTCGTAGGTGTCCGCCGTCCAACCGTCACCAGGCACGGGGTTGAAGAAGCCGCCGTCGCGACGCAGGGTCAGGACAGCCGTGCGCAACAGGTCGCATGCGGTCTCCTCGCCGGCGCAGTCCAGAAGGCTGTAGGCCTGCCCGAGGACCAGGTCGAGCTTGCTCCGGTCGTCGTCGTTCAGCGGCAGCGGGACCAACGGGCCCGTGGGCGGAAGCCGGACCGGCGTGTAGATCGGCCGGCCGGAGAGGAAGTCGTAGGAACGCAGGCCCCATCCGTCCGGTGCCAGCAGCCGGTTCAGCTCCTCAACCTGCTTCATCGCCTCCTCGACGCTGGCCGCAACCTCGGGATGGACCATTCGTGCCAGGAAGGCGAGCAGCACCTCGTCCGGTCCTTCGGAGAGCTCCAACCGGGAGTCCTCGAAGATCCAGTCGTCGTCCAGGTCGTAGTTGTTAATCCGGTGCTGCTGGATGTCAGCGCGGACAGTCGGGAGCGGGCCGTTCTTGGATGCAGGTCGGTCCAGGTCGTAGAGGTCCTCCAGAAACGTGACCTCGTCCAGTTTCCCCCACCAGGGGCTCGATATCCCGCGCAGATAGCTGAAGATGTCGTGCCGCGTCACCGTCGTGATCGATGGCTGCGCGTGTGCCGGGGCGGAGTCGCTGGACGTCATGTGTCCAGGATGGAGGGCAGGGCGGTCAGATACCGGTCGATCGGAACTTTCCTCTGTCGAACGAGACTTCAGACGACGAAGCGCAGCGCGGCAGCGGGGCGGTGGGGGAACCGCCGACCGGCCCGACCCGGCCGACCCGCGGTCAGCGCGGCCCGTTCCGGCGAAGCCGTTGCTGGAGCGGGACCACCATGGCGAGTGCGATCTGGCCCCTCAGCGCCCTCCGGACCCAGGCCTCGGAGGCCTGGGGTCTCGTGCTGCCAGTCGGCGGGGTCTACCGCAGCGTGTGCCGGAAGCCCTCGAGCCGGTCCATCAGGATCTCTCCTTGAGGGGTCAGGACGTGCGGCTCCTGCGCTCCCATGTCGGCCAGGAGGTCGGAGACGAGTGCGCAGGCCACGACGACGGCCTCGCGCTGGTCGGTGACGATGGCGGAGAGATCGCCGGTGGTCTGTGCAGGGACTGCTGGGAACGGCGTCGCGGGGCCGTGGTGGAAGGCGTGTTCCGCCGCGATCAGGTGTACGGGCTTGTCGCTGTCGTCGAAGCGGTGGAGCGCGGCGGACAGCATCAGATCGCCCGCTGATCCGGTCTCCGCCGCCCAGGCTGCGGCGGCCTGTACCAGGGCCACGAGGTCGAGTTCTAGTCCGCGCTGGAACAGCCGCTTGGGGCCGTCGTCGTTGGTGTGGTCGCTCTGGAGGTTGATGGGCATCGCCGCGTAGAAGCTGCCGTCCTCGTGGAGCTGGCCGGTCGGCACGCCCTCGAAGCGGACCTGGCGGCGGCCGACCAGCACGGGGCGGGCCGGCTGCACGTTGGTGCTCACGCCTTCACCGGCGAGCTTGACGAAGCGGTCGAACGCCGCGTCCCGATCCACCCGCGTGGTCACGGGATAGGTGCCACGGACGGCCGGAACGGCGGCCAGACTGACCCAGCCCGGGTAGTAGGTCGCCTTGGGACTGCCGCCGTGGGCCGTGCTGGTCAGGTAGCCCGACAGGTAGCCGAAGCCCGCGTCGACGACCTCGTGGAGGCGGTTGACGTCGTCGGAGGCGGCCTGGAAGCGGTCACGGTAGCGCTGGGCGATCTCGGATTCGGCGAGGGTGCGAGTCGTGGTGCCGTGCCGGACGTGGACGCGGAAGTTGTAGTCGTTGCCTGGAGCCGCGACCGCGTGCGGGGCCTGGGTGCTCGGGGGCACGGTGAGCACCCAGTAGATCTTGCCCGCCTTGCTCTCGGACTTCACCGGTCGTACGCCCACGTTGGGTACGACGGGCTGGATCCAGTTCGCGAGCACCGAGCGGATCCATTCCTCGCCGCGGCCGGGCTCCGGATCGATGGGGGCCAGGGCGTGCGCATGGTCCTGATCGCCATCGTGGACGCCGATGACGACCATGCCGCCAGCAGTGTTGGCCATGGCGGACACATCCTTGGCGAGTTCCTTCTTGCCCGCGTCGGTGCCCTTGTAGAAGTCCTTCTTCCAGTCGAGGTCGACGCTCTCGGGGATGTGGTTCTCGACCGCACGCTGCAGATCGTCCTCGGTGAGGTCGTCGGGGTGTCGTCCCAAGGCGGCAGTGAGCCGTGCGGGCAGGGCCATTGGAGCTCCAGTGTGTTCACCACGTACTGCTGGCGATCGCCAGCCAGATCACGCTAAACGGGATCACCGGGCCGTCACCACGCATTTCCGGTACTGAGCCCGCCGCCTGTCGTCGGGCTTGCCCAGGACCAGCTGGACGCGCTCCGAGAGCTGAGCACGGAGTGGGCGTGACCACGACCGGCGGCACCGTGGTCGGGCACACGATCGATCGAGTAGCGCTGCACGGCCGGCTCCGGCCGACAGGCTGGAGCCTGACGGACTGATGACCGCCGGGAACAGGGACAGGGCCCCGGCCTGGTGGCGGGGCCCTGAAGGTCTGTGCGGGACGGAGGGGAACGCTACACGTAGCGGTCTATGGGCTCCGCGACGTATGTGCCGTCGGGCAGCTCCACGTCGGTGAGCTCGAACCGCTCGGGGCCGCGGCCGACGTCGCGCGTGATGATGGTGCCCGGGCGGCGGGTCGTGACGTGCAGGACCGGGTTCCCGTCCGCGTCGACGCTGTTAAGCAGGATGTACCGGCGCAGCGTGTTTCGCCGCCGCTTGACGTACCACCCGAGGACGGCGAGCACGAGCACGACGGCGAGCCCGCCGAGGAACTCCGGCACCGCGTCGCGGAGGATGCTCACGGCGATCTCGGTGACGTCGGAGTGCTCGTTGAGGGCCACCCTCGCCCAGCCGAGCTGGACGTCGCCCGGGGCGGTGTGAGGGGGCATGCTCTTCATGGAACCGGTCCTCCCGATTGCAGTTCCCGCCGCTCGTGGTGTGAAAGCCGGGTCGAGCAGTCGGTACGGGGTGCACCTGGTGTGCTCCCCTACGAACACCAGTCGGGGGGGGGGGGGGGGGGGGGTGGTTTTTTGTGTTTTTCTGCGGGGGGTTTGCTCCGGCGGGGGGTCCCTCCCCTATGGTTTTTTTTTTGGTTGCTCCTGTTTCCTTCCCCCTCCCGGT
>NZ_JBHUYJ010000086.1:0-25167 GCF_042668715.1 Streptomyces sp. NPDC057271 | reverse complement strand
CTCCCGTTCCTGGATAGCCCCCCCATGGCTGCGGTGCTTCCGTCTCCCCCCCCTCCCCCCCCCCCACCAACCCCCCTTTTCCCTTCCCCCTCCTCCTCTTCCCCCCCCCCCCCCCCCCCCGACGGGATTGCAAGTCGGGACGCCTGATCCTGGTCCCCCGCTTGCTGGTCTGCCGATCGGGGCTCATCCCCGCTGAGAGTCCCGACCCGGCGGTGGTTATGGCCGGGAGACTCCGTCCCTTGTAAGTCGGAAGGCGCCGACGACGGCCGCCATCGCCCAGGCCGCCTTCAAGCGCACCCAACGAACTGCCGGCTCCCAGTCGGTACGGGAGCGGCCCCTGGTCAGGGCAAGCTTCACCGGCACCAATGCAATGAGGATGACATCCAAGATCCGGGAGACCTTGTATCCGATTAGACCGACGATCGTTCGCATCGCCAGGCCCCAGTCCTTGCTGCTGGACACCTGTACTCCTTCGGGTTTCGAGTGTGCGTGTGGAGAGTGCGCTGCTTGCCATGCAGCCCACCCTCGGTGTGCACGGACCGTCCGCAGGAGGGGACGTGCCGTGCACCCGGGGGAAGGGGTGCCCGACGCTGTTTCAGGCGAGGCCGAGCTCCTCGCGCAGCGGCTTCAGTTTCCGGCCGGCCCGCCAGACGGCGTTGCGGACCGCGCCGTCCGAGATCCCAAGGTGCTCGGCCGCCTGCGGTGAGGTGAAGCCGTCGAACGTCACGAGCGAGAGCGCTACCAGCTCGCGGGGTTTCAGCGTGTCCGCGAACAAGCGACGGTAGGTGTCGATCACGAGCTTGTTCTGCGCCGTCGTCTCGACGACGTCCTCGTCGAACGTGACGACGTAGCCCGCGACCGGCTGGGGCGCTTCCTCCAGCACCCAGTGCTGGTCGCCCACCATGACCTCCCGGGCGCGCTGCTTGGCGAGCCTGGTGAAGAAGGCCTTGACCGCGTTGTTGAACGTCGCCCAGGCGTAATCGGAGATCTCGTGCTTCACCGGCCCGTTCTGGAGCTTGTGATGCAGGCCAGTGAATGCCTTGTCCGACACCTCGCCCTCGTGGAACTCACCGATCTTGACGATGACGTGACGGCGGTAGGAGGGCTCGTTGTCCTTGATCACCGCCCATTGCGGCAGGGACTCCTGCGGTAGGTCCGCCATCGGGCAGAGGCCGTCCAGGTAACTCGCACGCTGACCCGGGATCAGCCAGGGGTTCTTCATTGGTGGTCCTTACTGGAAGTACGAATCGTTCACTACGGACCACTCGCTGCGCCTCGCTGTCCCCTTCAGTGGCCCCGCAGTAGTTCCAGTCGCGGACGCGCTCGAACCGTTTGACCCCTAGCATGTGACCTGCATCACATCTCGCTGTACTGGTGTGGAGCGATGCCTGACGTCTGGGGAGCGGTGTGGCGAGGAGCTGGCCACGTCCTTGACGTCGTTCACCCACGTCGTGGTGCACGGGGATGTACAGGCCCCCTCACGCCATCACTCACCCCGCCTCCATAGCTGACGTTGGCCGGTGCCGCCCCGAAGATGCCGGAACCAGCGGGCAGGGGCGGGCGGGTGTGGGAGACCTGAAAGCACGGGCACAGGAAGCCGGCTGTCGGCAGGGCGCTGGAGGCAGGACGTGGGAGAGATCGCTCAGGGGATGGAGCGTGCGCTGCGTACCCGCCCCATACCCTCAAGCACCGAGGCCCGCCTGCGGTTTCTGCTGGCGTCGCACCAAGGCTCCACCCGGAAGGTGGCCACCGTGCTGGGGGTGTCACAGCGCACTGTGCAGCGGTGGGTGACAAAGAAGTCCGGAGCACGTCGTCCGCCGGGTCCGCTGCAGATACGGGCGATCGAGGAAGCGGTCCTGGACCGGTGGCAGCCCCGGATACGGGCCCGTCGGCGCGCCCAAGCCGAAGCGGAGGGCTTCGTCTTCCATACCCGGGCAAGATTCGGGTTCGCCGCGCCAGCAGGGTCCTCGGACGATCCGCGAGTGCGGTGGATCACCCAGTACCTGCCGGGAGAGGTAGCCCGCGAGCTGTTCGCCGCCCGGGATGCGGGCGCGGGCGAGCAGCAGCAGGCGGTGATCCTCGCCCGCGCGCTGGGGCATGCCTACTTCCGTGACGGGGGCCGCCGCGCCCACGGTCTGCACATCGCCTTCAGTGACATTGAGTTCGCCGACTTCTCGATCGGCTGAGCCTTCCTCTTCGAGCGTCCGCGGCAGGGGGTTCAGCGTCGCGAGGGTCTGAGGCGACTGGCCGGCATCGCTTCGTACCGCTCGGCTTCCTGCCGTTCGCGCCAGTCCCACTCCACACGGCCGACCGGGCCTTGGCGGCGGGCGGCTGGGGCGGGCGCAGTCTGGCCCTTTCCGCTGCGCGCAGCAGGTGCCCGCGGTCACCTGGCGCGGCGAGCAGCTCCTGGTCCTCGCCGGGTACCAGCCGGGTGAAGCAGGCCGCGGCCCGCAGAAAGACGCCGGCCCAGGGTGGTACGGGGTGAGCGGCGCAGCCGTCGGTGTAGCGGGCGTGGTCGTGCAGGGCGAGCGTGGCCGCGGTGTCGTTGTAGTCGCGGGGGCGTGCGGTGGCGAGTTGCTGGAGGGAGGCGCCGGTGAACAGCGCAGCGACGAGGGCCGCTGCCAGGCGCGGGTGTGCGGTCGCCGTGTGCAACCGGTGGGTGACTCGCTGGGCGGTGTGCGCGGTGAGAGGAGCGGGTGGTGGGCGGTGCCGCCAGGCGATCGGCGGTGGCGTGCACGGGGCGGGGCAGGGGCGGGGGCTGTCGTAGGAGACGAGGCGGTCCAGTGCCGGCAGGGTGAGCCACCGGCTGGCCGGCTCGGCGGGCTCGTCTGGGGGCGGGGGTTCGGCGACAGGGGTGCCGTAGTAGTGGCGGCGGGCAGCCTCGAAGTCGGCGGTGACGGAGTAGTCGGCCGTCCGCAGGGCCTGGTGCAGAGCGGCGGGAAGGTGGGGGCGGTGGCAGACCAGGGTCAGGTGGATACCGGTGCGGGCCTGCAGCTGAAGAAGGCGCATCGTGCGGCGGGCGGTGAGGCGGTGGGCGCGCAGGACGGTCAGCCGGGTGACGGGCAGGGCAGTGATCCAGGCGGTGGCGGCTTCCCAGGCGGGCTGGCGGCCGCCGGGAAAGCGGCCCGGGAGCAGGGGCGGTTTGCCCAGGGCGGCGAGTAGGTCGTGGGCGCGGCCGGTTTCGCTGGTGGTGCCCGGGCCGGGGTGCAGGGTGATCCGGCCGGACGGCGGATGGTGAGCGGCCAGAGCGGTGTGGGTGTGAATCGCGTCGTCGCCTGGGTCGAGAACCACGGTGACGGACGGCAGCGGCGGGGCAGGAGGCATGGACGGTGTGGTCAGGCGAGGCGGCTGAAGGCCCAGCGCAGCAGCTCATGGTCGACGCGGGGGCGGCCGGTGCGGGCCAGGGCGGTACGGGTGTGGGCGGTCAGCTGGGCCCAGGCGCGGAAGTTGCCGTGCGCGGCGTGGCTGTCAGCGAAGGCGATGTCCTCGGGGCCGGCGTCAGCCCAGACCGGGTGGAACAGCGGGATCACCTCGAGGACCTCGTCGGGTGTGAGGCGGGTGAACTGCTGCCATATGAAGATCCGGGAGGACAGCATCGGTTCGCGGCGCAGCACGGTGTGGCAGCCCGCGCCACCGACGAAAATGATGGCGAGCTGGGTGGAGGGTTCATCCCACAGGTAGCGGAAGTATTCGAACGCCTCGCCGTTGAGCCACTGGGCCTCATCCACAAGGAAGGTACGAGGGCGTTCGGCCAGAGCGGTCTTCAGCAGACGGTCGAACTCGCTGGGGTGGCGCGGTGGCTCGCCGGCCAGGTCGAGCGCGGTGAACAGTTCGTAGCGCACCGCGCGGGCCGTGGGCCGAGCCCGGAAGGTGATCTTGCGGACGTCCTCGCCGGGTTCGAGTGCGCGCAGGCAGGTGTTGACGGCGAGGGTCTTGCCGAAGCCGGCGCCGCCATGGATGCACATCATCGCGCGGGCGGCGACCGTGTCGGTGATGTTCTCCCGGGCGGTGAGCAGGGCGCGGGTGGTGACCACGGAGGCGTCGGGCAGGTCGACGTACTGGTAGGTGGCCGCGGTCACGAGGCGTCTCCGTCTTCGTCTGTGGTGGGAGGTGCGACCCGTCTGTCCGGGCTGTCCGGGGCTGTTGCGGTGACGTCACGGCTGGCCGGGGGTGGGGCGGGCCTGCCTGGCGTGGTCAGCGCGGCCAGGGAAGCCGGGGTGCGCCAGTCGGCCGGCGGTGCAGCGGGAGGGATGACGTCCGGCAGCGCAAGCTGCGACAGACCGGCGCCGGCACTCTGGGCGAGTTCGGCGTCGGCCTGCGCACCGGTCAGTGTGCCGAGCCGCCGAGGGGGCTCGGCCTGGGTGACGGCGGCGTAGCGCTGTCGCTGGGAAGCTTCAAGGTCCTTCTTCAGACGGCGGCTGCGGGCGGCCCGTGCCCGCCGCACGGCGCTGACCTGTTCCTCGGTGGCCTGATCGGCCAGATCCGCCGGCCCCAGGTAGCGGCCGGTGGCGGCGTGGTAGACCTCGATGCGGTGGTCGTGGTGGGGCATGAACCGGACCCGGACCCGGATCCCGGCCTGACCGGTCATCCACGCACCCACGTAGTCGCGTTTCCTGAAACGGATGCCGCGGGTGGTCAGCGTGCGGGTACCGGCGTCCTCCAATGTGAACGTCCACAGATCCGCGGCCGGCACGTCCCGCAGCGGGGTGGGATCGTCCTGCCACGCCTCAAGCGGAGTCTTGCCCCGCAACGGCGCGGGACGGTGCTCGGTGTTCCACCACCGTGTCCAGTCCAGCAGTCGGGCAGTGAAGTCCTCGAAACCGAGCAGCACCTCGTCCTTCGGCCGGGAGGGGCGTTTGCCGGGGCGGGGCTGGCGGGCGTAGCCGGGCAGCGCGGCCAGCAACATCGGCTCCACCGCCCGGTTCAGGCCCTCGACAGTGCCCTTGAGGTGCGGGGTGTAGGCGGGCAGGTCCTCCACGGTGACGTCCAGAAGATCGAACGCGGCCGTCACCGTCCGGGACAGGAAGTCCTTGCCACGGTCCACCCGCACCTTCTCGGGCAGGCCGCCGAACGGACCGTAGGGATCCTCGCGCAGGACCGCGGAACGCAGCGCGGCCAGCACCGACTCCCGCGACGGATGCACCGGCGTGACCGCGACACCGGTGATGCCGTTGGTGGCGCAGTCGGTGAACCACGTGATCCACGGCCTGCGGGCCCTGCCGTCGACATCGACCAGCACCGGGACCTGCATGTGGTCGGTCTCCCACACCTGGTTACGCCAGCCCCGCGGCCGGGCCAGGAACACATCATGCTTGCGCGCCGCCCGCTCCCCACCCGCAAGACCGGCCCGCTCCCCCGGCGTCAGATCACGGCGGATCGCCCGATGCAGCGTCGGAATCGACGGAGGCGGCTCCCCCTCGCCCCTGGCCGCGCGAGCGATCAGCTCACGATGCACCGCCGCGACATTGCCCTTCCACAAGGCCAGCAGGCGGCGCACTTCCGGGGTGACGGAGAAGCGGTCTTTGCTCTGGGCCCGCGCCCCAGGCTCCGCGGCCGCGGACTCGTCACGCTCGGCAGCGGAAAGCCACCGCCACACCGTGCGCTCGGTCACTTCCAACGACTGGGCCATCAGCCGTACATGCCGGGTGGTCAGTTTCTGGTCCTGTCGCAGGGCGAGCAGCCGGCGCACGGCAGGACCGCGCAGCGCCGACAGGGAGGAAGAAGGCAGACCTCCCCGCCCGTGCGGACCGTCCCCGTGGCCGCCAGCCTCTCCCGGCCCGGAGGCGCCGGTCACAGCGGCCCCATGAGCCGTGCGCAGGCCCGCTCCAGCAACCGGCGGTCCACCACCGCACGGCTCTTGCCGTAGATCTCGGCGGTCAGGTGCGACGTCAGCTTCGCCCAGGTCCGGAAGTTGCCGTGCCCCACATGCTCGTCCACCCACGCGACATCGTCCTTGGTCACGTCCTCCCACAGCGGGTGGAAGGCAGCCATCACGGTGGCCACCTCGCGCGGGCCAAGGCGCGGCACCGGCTCCCAGGTCAGCACCCGAGAGGCCAATGCGGGCACTCGGCGCAGCGCCCGTTCGCTTCCTGCCCCCGCGAGCACGAGTGCCGTGTCCGTCTCCGGGTGGTCCCACAGCCCGCGCAGAAACTCCAGCGCCGGTCCCGGAAGGCGCTGTGCCTCGTCCAGGACCAGCACGCGGGGCTGTCGTAGCGCGTTCACCAGCGTCAGGTCGGCCTCCCCCGCCCCGCGTGGCAGACGCCTGCCCAGCTCCAGGGCGTCCGCGAGCACCCGGCGCAGTTCGGGGACCGTCGGGTGCACACCGACATGGACCCGGCGGACCCGGGCCGGGTGCGGCAGCTGGGACAGGGCGTACTGCAGCGCGACGGTCTTGCCCTGGCCAGCGTCGCCGTACAAGCACACCACCGCCCCCACCGCGGCCGCGCGCGCGACCGTCCGCAGCACCGACCGCACAGCAGGTGTGTGCACCACCTGGGCATCCGGGACCAGGACCGGGACCTGCGCCAGGTGCTTCTGCTCCCGCAGAAACACCTGCCCACCACCGTCTTTCTCGGCCACCACGTTCAGGCCCAGCTCGCTGAGCGGATCCGGCCGGCGTGACCCGGCCACCACAGGCTCCCGCTCCACCATCAACGCCCGGCCCGCGCGGCGGTCCCTGCGGATCACCCGGTGCAGTGTCGACGCCGACGGAACCGAGGCCCCGCCGCTGGCAGCGGCCAGCCGGCGCCTCAGCTCAGCGACATTGCCTCCCACCTCGCCCAGCAGCGCCCACACCTCGTCCGACACCGCATACCCCTGCCGGATCCCGGGTTCCGTCTGCCCGGTCGCCTTCGCCTGCTCCAGCCAGCGCCACACCGTACGCTCCGAAACACCCACCGTCTCAGCGACCGCACGCACATGCCGCGTGGCCAGCTCCCCCGCCTGCTGCCGCTCCAGCAGACGACGCACCACCAACCCCCTGGGCAGCACAGCCCCCCGACCGGCCCTTACCTCTTGGTCCACGCCCCGATCACACCGGCCGGGCCCACCTCAACGCATAAGAACTCTCGAACCTGAGACAACATCAGCTGCCATGCGATAGAGCCCCACGACAGCGATCCCACCCCCCAATCTCTCACCCCATGACAGCGGCCCACCCACCCACAAACACCCACTGACCAGCCCCGCAACACCCATCCCTGGACCAGCACGACCGGCTCTCACCCCCACCGACACCAACCCGAGAGATCGCAGGTGCGTCAGCGGCGAACCAGGTCGTCGAGAGGGCCGGACGACGTCAGCGCCCGGAAGCTCCGAGGATCTGGTCGGCCGTCGCGAAGCGGTGCTCTGTTGGCTTCAGCACTTCGTAGAGGTAGCCGAAGTAGTCCGTTTCCACCGTTCCTGTGAGCACCACCAGCAGGAAGGCGAGGCACCCCATGTCGTGGTGCTCCCACAGTGGGCCCGCCCCTCGTTGTAGAGCACAGTCCACTCGTCGGGGTGCTGACCGGGCCGCGCCGAGGGCAATCCAGTCGGAGCGAGGCTCTTCACGGACAGTCCATCTCCTCACGCAGTTCTTCCATGCGATCCATCAGGACACCGAGGAGCCTCCGCCGGGCGTCCTCCGCTCCCTCGTAACGGCCGTCCGCATCCCGCTCGAGTGTCTGCCGCCGGGCGCCGTTCGCTTGGACGGCGTCCTCGATGTACGAAGCAGTCGCTAAGGTCCCGCAGCGCTTCCGTCTCGGGAGACGGCCTGCGAACACCGGCGATCTCTCTGCTGCTTCGGGAGTGGTCGAACCGCAGCCCGTACACTTCGCACCGGTCTGCGGCCTCCCGCACCCTCTTCACTGCCTCAGACACCTTCCCGTTGATGTCGACGGGTTCGCCGCGGTGCATCGCCTGTCGGCCGTCGTCGAGGATCAGGAGGATGTCGCGGGTGGCGCGGCGCAGGTCCATCATTCGTTCGAACTCGACTTCGCTGCGGGCTCGTTGCTCTTGTCGCCGGACATGGCGTCCAGTGAGGGCCGGTGCGGTGAGAGTGGCCGCTGCGCCGAGGAAGGCTCCGCCCAGGGCGCCGATGAGACCGTAGATCGCTTCTGACACAAAAGTATCGTCGCGCGTTGTTGGACGAAGTGCCCGGCGTTCCGTGATCGAACCGCATAGGCGCATCGCCGCAGAACCGCGGCCAGCGTCGTAGGGCGGGCGGGGCCCGCCCAGCGGTCAGGGGTCGAGGTCGCCTGCCGGGATCGCGCAGGACACGGTTCGCCGACGCACCCGGGCCCGGCGCGCTGCAGTCCACGCCCTTCTGTAGGCAGGACACAGCAATGCGACACACCTTACCTGGACCGTGCCCTGGGGTGCAGCGCATCACGGGGGTGGTTGCCGGATGTCGGGGCAAGGGGGTCGTTTCCCGCCGGATTCACCAATGCCCTGAACTCCCGGCGGCCAGTGGGTAGCGTCTGCTGTCGTCACTCGGCCGCGGCGTTCGAGCCGGCCGGACGTTGCAAGCATAGGAAGCGAGTACCGATGTTAACTGTGGAGACGTCTCTGAAAGAGGCGATGACCTCGGTAGAAGGGAGTCTGGGGGTCGCGCTGGTCGACTACACGAGCGGCATGGCCCTCGGCACGCTGGGGGGAGGGAAGGACCTCGATCTGGCGGTAGCCGCTGCGGGGAACACCGACGTGATTCGGGCGAAGGCCCGCACGTTGGAGATGCTGGGCCTCAAGGAGGACATCGAGGATGTGCTGATCAGCCTCGGAAGCCAGTACCACCTCATCCGGCTGATCAGGGGCCGCGGGGGCAACGGTCTCTTCCTGTACCTCGTCCTGGACAAGGGCAGGGCGAACCTCGCCATGGCCAGGCACCAGCTCAGGCGTATCGAGGCGGACCTGGAGCTGTAGCCGTCCTTCTGTTTCCCGGCTTCGAACGCCCACGAGTTGAAAGATTCTTCAACTCGACACATCTGAAAGTGATCAGCCTGGGGGCAGGTCGGAGCCGGGAGGCGGGAGAATGAGTGCCACCGGACACGTGGAACCGGCGGGTCCGGCTAGCAGCCCATGGAACGGTCGAACTCAGGTGGGAGCGTTGTCACATGCAGGTGCCGCTGTACCAAGCCAAAGCGGAGTTCTTCCGCATGCTCGGACACCCCGCCCGGATCCGCGTCCTGGAACTGCTCCAGAACGGCCCCGTACCCGTCCGCGAACTCCTGAACGAGATCGAGATCGAACCGTCCAACCTCTCCCAGCAGCTCGCGGTACTTCGCCGGGCCGGAATCGTGGTATCCATCCGGGACGGCTCCACAGTCAGTTACGCCCTCGCAGGCGGCGACGTGGCAGAACTCCTCCGCGCCGCACGACGCATCCTCACCGAACTTCTGGCTGGACAGAACGAGCTGCTCGCGGAACTCCGGCACACCGACACCTCTGCCGGGACGAGTTCGCCACCTGCGTGACCCTGGCTCGATCACATGCTGTTTCCGCTCCACGTGGCCTGGTTGGGGTAGTCCATCTGCGGAGTCGATGGACGTGCTCACGTGCGGCATCGCGTTGACGACATCGGGCAGCCGCTCCTTGGCCGTTGCACGATCATCAGCTCCAGGCCGGTCACGGCGGTTGCACCGCGGGGCGTCATCACTCGGGCCGCGCACACGCCCAGGAGCCGGGCGAGTTCCGCGAGGGGGGTGCCCCTATGTCCTTGGTCAAGGGAAACGTGCGTGCGTGGGGTCGGTGATCCGGGCAGCATGGCGGGGTGAGCGACCTGCTGTGGGATGACGTGAAGTGCTTCTTCGACCTGGACTTGATGGGGGTGTTGCCGGACGTGCGTGTCCCGGATGCCTCGGTGGAGGACTGGCAGGCGGTCCTCGATCTTGTCGCGGAGAAGGGTTGGAAGTGCCAGTACTCCGAGGGAAGGTCGGTGCTTCCGGTGCCCCGGGCGGAGGCCGTTCTGTCCCGTCCGGCGGATGCCGAGTGCCCGGACCTGCGGGTCTGGCCGACGGACGATGTGTTGGCGATATTCAGCTTCCATGCCGACGACGAAATCGACTTCGACGTCGACCTGCGGGAGTTGCAGGGTCAGGACCGACTGGATGTGCTCTGCGGCTTCCTTCGGGAGATCGGGCGTCGGCTGGGCAAGCCGGTGCTGATGGACCCGGAGGGCGAGTACGGCCATCCAGTGCTCGGCTTCGACGTCGAGGCCGATCGAGTCGTCCTCCTCGCAGACCCGCAGCTCAGGTGACGGGGGCCGACGGCGGGACTGTAAATCGTTCGGTGTAACTCCCGATCAAGGAAGATGCACCGATGACCAGTGAGAACGTGACCGAGGCCGAGTCTGTCGAGCCGTCTGAGCCGCAGCCGTCGAAGGCGGTGGACGACCGGCTGATCGACGAGCTGGTCTCCCGGCTCAGGCCGAGGGCCTTCAGCTGACCGGTGAGGGCGGGCTGCTGCAACAGTTGACGAAGCGGCTGCTGGAGTCCGCCCTGGAGGGCGAGATCACCGACCATCTCGGCTATGACAAGCACGATCCGGCCGGGAAGAACGGCGGCAACAGCCGCAACGGCACCCGTGCCAAGACCGTCCTGACCGACGTCGGCCCGGTCGAGATATCCGTGCCCCGCGACCGCGACGGATCCTTCGAGCCGAAGATCGTCAAGAAGCGTCAGAAGCGCCTGACCGGCGTGGACGAGATGGTCATCTCCCTGTCCGCAAAGGGCCTGACCACCGGCGAGATCCAGGCCCACCCGGCCGAGGTCTATGGCGCCGAGGTCTCCCGCCAGACGATCTCCACGATCACCGACAAGGTCATCGACGGCATGGCCGAGTGGCAGAACCGGCCGCTCGACGCGGTCTATCCGGTGGTCTTCATCGACGCCATCCACGTCAAGATCCGCGACGGCGCCGTCGCCAACCGGCCCATCTACGTGGCCCTGGCCGTCACCACCGAAGGCCGGCGGGACATCCTGGGGCTGTGGGGCCGGCGACGGTGGCGAGGGCGCCAAGCACTGGATGCACATCCTCACCGAGATCAAGAACCGTGGCGTGAACGACGTGCTGATGCTGGTCTGCGACGGGCTCAAGGGCCTTCCCGACGCGGTCGAGACCGTCTGGCCCCGCACCACGGTGCAGACCTGCGTGGTCCACCTGCTGCGGAACTCCTTCCGCTATGCCGCCCGCCAGGACTGGGACAAGATCGCCAAGCTCCTCAAGCCCGTCTACACCGCGCCGACCGAGGACGCGGCCCTCGAACGGCTCGCGGAGTTCGCCGACGCCTGGGGCAGGAAGTATCCGGCGATCGTGAAGCTGTGGGAGAACGCCTGGGAGGAGTTCACCCCGTTCCTCCGCTTCGACACCGAGATCCGCCGCATCGTTTGCCTTACGAACGCGATCGAATCGGTGAACGCGCGGATCCGGCGGGCGGTCAAGGCCCGCGGCCACTTCCCGAACGAGACCGCGGCCCTGAAGTGCGTCTACATGGCCATCATGTCGCTGGACCCCACCGGCCGAGGTCAGGCCCGCTGGACCATGCGCTGGAAGACCGCCCTGAACGCCTTCGACATCACCTTCGACGGCCGCCTCTCCGCAGCCCGTCAGTAACCCCAACCACCCTCGTTACACCGTTCGATTGACAGACCCGTTCTCATCGCAACACAAGCGGATGACTGCCACACGGTCCGCCTGCTGGAGGGGGGCGTCGTGGACGGCCCCCCGTCCTGGTCGACTGGACTCCCAGCTCGTGCGGTGTTGCGGGCGCGGTCGTCACTCTCCGCCGCGGTCCGCTCCGTCGGGTAGTGGACCGGCGTCTGAGGGGGATTTCATCGCAGTAACGCCGCGTCTCGTGTCCGTCCTCTTCTCATCGCCCTCGGCCCGCTCCAGCGCTACGCGCCGTGATCGACGCGTTGACGCGAGGCATCGCACCGTTGGGACGCTCGGACAGGAGGCGCGACAATGGAGATGAATCAGACGAAGGTCGATCCCCCCGGCGGTATCGACGGGGTTTGCGCCGTCTCCGCCACGCCGCCCCAAGCAGGTGGCGCTGCTGCCGTCGAGAACGGCCCGTTCACCGCGCCTTCCCCACCCGCAGACAGGACGAACCGTGTCCACAACAGCACTGCCCCGGTCGCTCGTCACGGCTCTGGTCGAGGACGCCGTCACCGCGCCCTCGATGCACAACGCACAGCCCTGGAGGTTCGTCCATCGGACCGGTACCGACACGATCGAGCTGTACGGCGATCCCGCACGCGGCCTGCCGGTAGAGGACCCCGACCACCGCGCCCTGCACCTCGGCTGCGGTGCCGCCCTGTTCTGTCTGCGCGTCGCTGCCGCCCACCGCGGTCACGGCGCCGCCGTGCGGCTGCTGCCCTCCCCCGAAGATCCTCAGCATCTCGCCGACGTACAGGTTGATGGATCATCGGTCGAGGACGATCTGGCGCTGCTGCGTCCCGTGCTGCGGGAGCGGCATACCAGCCGCTTCCCCTTCTCCGAGGAAGAGATCCCCTCCGAGGTGCTCGACGGTCTGTGTGGCGCAGCGCTCCTGGAAGGTTGCCGGCTGGTCGTGCCGGGAGCCTGGCACACAGACGCCGTTCTGGGGCTCATCCACAATGCTGAACTGTTCGAGGCCGCGAACGAGGCGGTTCGCGCGGAGATCGCCGCGTGGACGCGCCCGGACACGGCCGACGAGGATGCGCAGACCGAGGGCATCCCCGCCTACTCCTTCGGTCCGCGGCAGTACGGCGTAACCTCCCCGGTCCGAGATTTCGACTCCCCGCGCCATGCCTCCGACCGCACCTCGGCCGCCTTCGAACGGAATCCCCAGATAGCCCTGCTCGGTACGGCCGAAGACACTCCAGAAGCCTGGCTGAGGGCCGGGCAGGCGATGCAGCGGGTACTGCTCCAGGCCACACTCGACGGGCTGTCCACCTCCCTCATGTCCCAGCCGCTGGAGTGGCCCGAGCTCCGTACCGCCGCGAAGGACCCGGGCTCCGCGATGGGCTTCGTCCACATGGTGTTCCGTTTCGGCTACGGTCCGCGCGGCCGAGCCACCCCGCGCCGGTCCGTCGCCGATGTACTCGTCTTCGACTGAGTCCCCTGTCGCCGGCCAGGACGAGCCCTCCTTCCGAGGGATAGCAGAAGCACCGGACGTCGGGCCTCACTGGGACCTGGTCACCTGGGTCCGTTCCAAGGGCGCTACCGGACGCGTTCGCCTTCTCGGAGTCCAGCTCCGCGGCCAGTGGAGTTGAGGAAGAAGTCCCGGACATCCTCGGCGAGCAGCTCGGGCACCTCCATCGCGGCGAAGTGGCCGCCGCGGTCGAACTCCGACCAGTGCCCGATGCCGTACAGCCGTTCGGCGAGTGGACGCACCGACTGCGTGATGTCGTGCGCGAAGACCGCTACGCCGACCGGCACCGGGCACCGCTCGATCCGCCGCGCGGCCTCGTGTGTGAGCCGCGCCGAGGAAGCCGCGGTCGCAGTCAACCAGTACAGCGATATGTCGGTGAGCATCCGTTCGTCGCTGATCGGCGAGCGCGGGTCGGTCCACTGGGCGAAGCGCTCGGCGATCCAGACCAGCTGCCCCACCGGCGAGTCGGTCAGCGCGTAGCCGATGGTCTGAGGTGTCAGGGCTTGCAGCGCCTGGTACGGCGGGCGGTTGGCCATCAGCTGCCTGACCTTGGCCAGCCGGGCTTCGTCCGTTTCGGACAGTTCGAGGCCGGCGTCCGGATCCGGCCGGGTCGGCAGGTAGTTGACGTGGACCCCGACGACCTGCTCGGGAGCCACCGCGCCGAGCGCCAGGGAGATGCCCGCGCCGAAGTCACCGCCCTGCGTGCCGTAGCGCTCGTAGCCGAGACGGCGCATCAACTCGGCCCAGGCCCGTGCGACACGGGCGATGTCCCAGCCTCGCTCGCGGGTCGGACCTGAGAAACCGAAGCCGGGGATGGACGGAATCACCAGGTGGAAGTCGCGCGACAGCGGCTCGATCACATCAAGGAACTCCAGGAACGAACCGGGCCAGCCGTGGGTGAGGATCAGCGCGAGCGCGTCCCGGTTCGACGAGCGCACATGGACGAAGTGGATGTTCTGGCCGTCGATCTCGGTGGTGAAGTGCGGAAGCTCGTTGAGCTCGGCCTCATGGGCACGCCAGTCGTAGCCGGTGCGCCAGTACTCGGCAAGTGCCTTGAGTCGCGCGAGCGGAAAGCCGTAGTCCCACCCGGCGTCGGCGACTTCGTTGGGCCAGCGGGTGCGGGTGAGACGGTCGTTCAGGTCGTCGAGGTCGGCCTGGGGGATGTCGATGCGGAACGGCTTGATCACGGTCTTCCCTCCACGGGATTCATTAGAAGCATAAACGTTCGTGATACCAACAAAGCTAGACTGTTAGTGTCACTAACGCAAGAGGTTGAGCGTCACTGGTGAGATCGACGCCTGCGCCGGTCCCGCGTCTCGAGTTCAGGGCCGGGAGGTGGCGGCCTTGACCCCGAACCCGATCAGGGCCACGCCTGTGATGCGGCCCATGGCGCGTCGTACCGCGAGTGTTCGAAGCAGGGGCCCGTGCGCCACGGCACCCCGGATGGGTGGGCGCGCGCCGTCGGAAACCACCTGGTTGCGGTAGTCGCTGCGTGCGCACCTGGGCCGGCATTGAGGTGTTCGCGCCGTTGGCGCCCTTCAACAGGGCTGCCACGTATCCGGTTTGGGACAGCACGGCCAACGCCGGGGCCTGCACCGGCTCTCGCCGAACTGATTCAGGGTCGGTCACGCATACGTTCGGACGTGCCGGGCACGCGAACGTCAGCCATATACGGCTGCTGGAGACCGCTCCAGGGCCGTCACCCAGGCATCAGAGGGCGGTTCATGAGGTGTTGACCGTTTCCCGATTGAGCCGAAGCACGCTGGTTGTCACGTGGGCAGGCTTCTCGGCACCTGCGAGGCTTGACGTCGGCAGGTCGTTCTTCGTCAGCTCTCGACGGCCTCTGCAATCTGCAGGGCGACCTGGACGGGCGGGAGGTGCGTGGTGTCGACGACCTCCGCCTCGGCGTGCAGCCACGTGCGGGCCGCCTCGGCGTACGGCTCAAGACATTGGAGACGGAACGGGGAGTTGGGGCCACGAACAGTGTCGCCCGCGATGCGCCCGCGGAGGGTGTCCTGGTCGGCATGGAGGACGAAGTGCCGGACCGGAATGGCATGCTGAGCAAGACCGGAGGTGATCTCGCGCCAGTACTGCTCGACGAGGACAGTCATGGGCACCACCAGAGTGCCGCCGGTGTAGTCGAGAACACGTCGGGCGGTCTCGACCACGAGCGGCCGCCATGGCGGCCAGTGCTGGAAGTTGTCCGTAGCGGGCAACCCCGGCGTGATGTCCATGAGTGTCTCGCCGACCTTCTCGGCATCGAACACCCGTGAATCCGGGATCAGCTGCTGCACGAGCGCACTGGTCGTCGTCTTGCCCGCGCCATGGGTGCCGTTGAGCCATACGATCATGAGACTCGACGCTAGCGTCGTGCGGCCCGCAGGAACAGGCACAGCAGGAATCTGCTCACTGATGAGGCTGGTGTGGGGCTGCTCGTCGCAGTGCTCGGCGGCTACTGCTTCCTGGTGAAGCCGCCGGCGTCGGCCTCCGTGAGGATACCGAGCTTGACCAGGCGTTTCAGCTTGGCGCGGGTGCCTTCGATGTTCTTCGGCAACAGTTCGTGGTCGAGGGCTTCGCACACGTCCCGGGCCCGCAGCGGGCCGGCCACGTCGTTGAAGACACCGAGGATGCGGGGGTAGTCCGGGTGCTCGGGCAGGTCCGGCGGGACGGCTGGGAGCCGGTCGGCGAGGGCGGTGACGGTCTTCCGGGTGATCGCGAGGTGTTCGAGGTGGGTCTCGGCCTCCCGCAGCCGGGCCTGCAGTTCGCCGATCTGCGTGCGGAGGTCGTCGGCGATGGCCCGGGCGGCGTCCTCTTGGATGCCGAGCGCGTCGAGCAGGGGCTGGATGTTCACGCGCTCACCGCCTGCGCCTCGCGCCAGGTCGGGGTGTTCGCACCGGCGAGGCGGCGGACCATGACCTGGGTCATGGCCCAGTAGACGCGGGAGGCAGACGAGGCCGGGTGGTGCTCGTAGTCGCGGACCAGACGCCGGTGCATTATCAGGATCCCGTAGGTCTGCTCGACCCTCCACCGCTTCGGCTGCGGGACGAACCCCTTGTCCTGCGGGTTGCGTTCGACGATCTCCACGTCGACGCCGAGTGCGGTGCCGTGGTCGACCACGGCCTTCTTGAAACCCTGGTCGCCCAGCGCCTTCTCGACCGTGCAGCCGGCGTTCTCGGCGACCTGGTCCAGCAGGGCGATGCCCGCGGCGTTGTCGTGCGCGCTCGCGGCCAGGACGATGACGGCGATGACCAGCCCGAGCACGTCCACAGCCAGCCCCCGCTTTCGGCCCGGCACCCTCTTCGCCGGGTCCCGGCCCGGTCGTGGACGCGGGGACCCCAGCGGCCGCGTGGACACTCTGGGTGTCCAGCACCACCAGGGTCGGGTCCTCTAACCGGCGGGCCCGTTCAGGGACCTGGCAGCGCAGGAACTCGTGGATGACCTGGTCGGTTCCGTCGTCCCGCCAGGCGGCGAAGTAGTAGTACGTCGCGCTCTTCGGCGGCAGATCGTGCGGCAGGTAGGCCCACTGGCAGCCGGTCCGGCCCTGGTAGAGGATCGCGTTCACGATCTCCCGCATTGCGTAGGCGCCCTGGTGGCCGCTGACCGTGCGGTGCCGGTCCTTCCACGCCGTGATCACCAGCTCGATCAGAGCCCACTGCTCGTCCGATAAGTCGCTCGGGTACGGCTTGCGTTCGCTCACATCATCACACCAGCAGACGGGCGGCTACGGACCAGCGGATTCCGCCCCGCATCCACACCATCAGGCGATGACAGAGGCGCCCAAAGAATCACGAACCGCCCTCTCATAGGCGGGAACATGAGCGCGACTGACGACGAGAAGAAGACGTCCGGAAAGCTCGACATCGCCACGGCCACGCGCCGTGCCTCCGCGCAGCTTTCGGAGCTGTTGCGGTGCGAACCCGGTTCCGTTTCAGCGGTCGAAACCACGGAAGGCGGGTGGGCGGCCGAAGTGGAGGTCGTCGAGCTGGAGAAGGTGCCGGACACGACGAGCGTCATGGCCACGTACCGCGTGCCCGAGCTGGCCCGCATCCGCTCGATCCTGGCGCAGGAGCGCCTTTTCGTCGTCGTCCAGGACCTGTTCCTGACAGAGACGGCGCAGCTGGCCGATGTGGTGCTCCCGGCGGCGACGTGGGGAGAGAAGACCGGCACGTTCACCAACGCCGACCGCACCGTGCACCTGTCCGAGCAGGCCGTCGAACCTCCCGGGGAGGCGAAGCCCGATCTGGAGATCTTCCTGGACTACGCGCGGCGGATGGGTTTCCGTGACAAGGACGGCGGGCCGCTGATCACCTGGGACGGTCCCGAGTCCGCGTTCGAAGCCTGGAAACGGTGCAGCGCCGGCCGCCCGTGCGACTACACCGGCCTCACCTACCGCATGCTGCGGGGCGGCAGCGGCATCCAGTGGCCGGTCGCCGAGACGGCGCCCGAAGGCACCGAACGCCTCTACACCAGCGGTATCAGCTGGGCATCGGCCGACCTGTGCGAGGAGTGCGGCAAGGATCTGGTGACCGGAGGGGCCGGCGGCGAGGCAGAGTACAGGTCGTTCAACCCGGACGGCAAGGGCATGCTCAAGGCGGCCGAATACCTGCCGCCGCACGGGATGCCGGACGAGGAGTACCCCTTCCAGCTGAGCACTGGCCGCACCATCTACCACTTCCACACCCGGACCAAGACCGGCCGCGTTCCTCAGCTCAACGCCGCGGCCCCCGATGTGTGGGTCGAGATCTCCGCGACCGACGCGACGCGGCTGGACCTCGGCGAAGGTGACCTGGTCGACGTCTCCACCCGCCGCGGCTCGCTCAGGGGGCGGCTGCGCGTCACCGGTCTGCGGCCCGGGGTGCTGTTCGTCCCCTTCCATTACGGGTACTGGGACATGCCCGCGGGCGCCGGTCCCGGGGCCACGGCACCGGGCCGGGCGGCGAACGAGACCACGATCACCGACTGGGATCCCGTCTCCAAGCAACCTGTCGCGTAGGACTGCCGCACCACGACCGGCCCACCGTACGCCAGTGACGGCTCACGACGTGGGTGGGCTACGGCGGCAGGTGCCGGGTGACGAGTGCCTTCAGTCGGCTCAGCAGGGCGGCCAGCGTCTCCGCGTCCGGCCCTCGTTGGAACGAGGCCTGGAGGAACTGGTAGGTCCGGTCCTGGCCGGTCACCGTCAGGGTGGTGGTGTGGATGGCTCCGTCCGGGGACGCCGCGGTCTCATGGGTCTCACTCATCGCCGCGTACTCGCCGAGGTCTTCGTACGGGACGGCGAGGAAGCGGTTCCCGTCACGGAGTCGTATCCCCCAGGTGGTGACGGCGATCGCCCGGGAGCTGTTGAGGATGCGCGGCCAGCGGTAGAAGGCAAGAAGTCGCTCCGCTCCCGCCGGGACCTGTTCGTCCAGCACCTTGTTGATGAGCTTCTGCGGCACGTCCGGGTCGGACCGGACCCGGAGCTTGTGTGCGCGGCAGAGCGTGACGATCTCGTCGTACGGGAGCGGGGCCGGCGCCCGGGCGGACGCGGGCGTTGGGGGGCGCGGCCTCGCGGGCTGCCGATCGCGCGGAGGCCGGTACGAGCCGTTGCGGGCCAGAACGATCCGGGAGCCGAGGGCTTTCGTCCTCAGCATGGGTTCCGGCAGCAGCGGTAGAGCCCTGCGGCGCTCGGTCAGACGGTGGGAGACCGCCACGAAGACGTCGTTGAGGTCGAGGTACTCGGGGCCCTTCGGGTCTCCGGCACGGAGCACGTACAGCAGTTCGCCGGTGAACGCGGTGTGCCGCTCGCCTATCGGGGCGAGCGCCTTGCGGGTCGCTGCTGCGGCTGTGAACAGCCCGACGCCCTCGATCTCCGCCTGCCTCGCGAACTCCGCGCTCCCGCCCCCTCCCATATGCCCGTCGCCCGCCCGGTCCGCGTAGCAGCAGTCAAGGACGACCACCGTGCGGCGGCCCTTGCGGACCGGTGGCTGGAGGCGGAGGCGCAGGTCGTTGTAGCGCAGGCCCTCGTCGGCATCCTCGATGTGCGGGAGGGTCAGGTAGAGCGAGTCGTCCGAACCCGCCCGCAGACCGTGCCCGGCGTAGTAGACGAGCAGGGTGTCGGAGGCTTCCTCGGCGGCCTTCCTGACCGCGCGCTTCACGGCTTCGCCGGACTCCGGCTGCAGGAGCGTGACGCAGTTGTCCTGCGGGAGGGACCACACGGTCCCGTTGGTGAGGGCGGCGCGCAGCTCCCGTACGTTGTGGGAGACGGCCGGAATGTCCTTGAGGTCGGGCAGGTTCTTGACCCCGGAGGCGTTTCCGATCAGGACCGCACGGCTCGCGGCCATATCGGGCAGGGTCACCGTCCCTCGGCCTCCGGGTCCTCGTCGGAGTCGAGCAGCGCCTTGAGGGCCTGTTCCACTTGCTCCGGGGTCGCGCCCTCGACGGTGACGGTCTTCTTGGCGCCGTCGCGCTCGATGATCAGGCGTCGCCCCTGCTGTGCGCCCCGCTCGCGGCGGGCGTCCAGCCAGGTTGCGGCGGCGACCACGAACCCGCCGAGGGCGACCGCCGTGTCGAAGGCCGCCTGGATGGTCTCCCCGACGCCCATCTGCTCCGGACTTCCGCCGGTGAGGAAGGGCTGGGCCTCGGCCCCGGCGGGGTCCTTCCGCAGCCAGTCCAGCAGGTCGTCCGCATCCCCCGACGCCCCGTCCACCACTGTGACCCGTACCTGCATCATTCGTTACCCCCTCGTCGACCACACCCGCCCACCTGGCCAGGCGCAGTCGTACTTACCCCGCCACGCGCGCATCGATTCCGTGGACCACTACGCAACTCTCGGCCCGGCGCCTGTGAGGGCCCTCAAGGCCGCCTGGACCGCCACCCACGGCACCCCAAGGCGGTCGGTCGCCGTCTCCTCTGGCAGGACCAGCGCGGTCGAAATGCGTCGCCGAACCGGAGGACCGGCGTGGCGCCGCCGGCGTGGCGCGAGCAGAACTCTTCTCCGCAGGAGGCGGAGCCACGCGGGGTCAGGGCGGCCGTGCGGTCACGGGTCGCGGCGGGGTGCGCTTCTGGCGCGGATGGGCGCGAACGCGCGGTGGCTGCCTTGCAGCCCGGCGGGATGGTCGGGCAGATTCGCCCGTCGCCACGAAAGGCTCGGTCACCGGCGCCGCCGTTGCCGGGCTGGGCCGTGCGGGGGCGTGGGTGGGTCGCGGTGATCGCCAGGCCTACCCACACCGGCGTCGCGGACCTCGTGGCCTCTGCACCCACGACTGCGGCCGCCGGTGCTTCCCGTATGAACGCCCGCTGAGCGTCGTCCCAGGCAGGTCGCGGTCGACGGGCTGATCTCACCCGAGGAGATCGCCAACCTGGTCGTCTGCCTCGCCCGACCGGGCTTCGGTCACCACCGGCGGCGCGCCGCGCGTGGACGGCGGGTCCCTGGACGCGATTTCGCCGTAGGACACGCGCGCCCGGCCGGACGCGTTCGGCGACTCGCCGGCTACCGGTTGTACGACCGCAACGGGTAGCGTGACCTCGTCATTGCCCGAGATCTCAGGGGTGCGTGCGTGGGGACCTGATTCCGGCGCACCCGGGGCGCGTGGAGCGAAAGGCAGCACCTGACCGTGACGGACCGGCTTGACCAGGAAACGCTCCAGCAGATCTACGCACGCGGGGGCTCCAACGCCGTGAAGCGCGCGCTGGAGGACTTCGCCGTCGTCGCCGCCGACGAGGAGCTGGACGCTGCCGTCGAGCTGGCGTGTTCCGTGATCGCCGCGGAAACCGCGCGCATCACGGCGGTGGCCGATCAGCGTGAGGCCCGGATCGCGGCACTCGAAGCGCAGGCTCGGGCGCTCCAGGAGGAGATCGATGCCTCCTCACGGTCAGGGCCGGCATGACCGTCCGCTGAGCCTGGCCCGGCGCTCCTCGTCGGGGATGACGCCCGCACGGTGGCCGAGTCTCCCCGTACCCGTGCCAGGTGGGAACTGCGGTAGGCGGGCGGGTCGGCGGACGTTCAGGGAAACGGGCTGCCCCGGGCGGGCACCGCCCGGAAGTCTGCGCGGGTGACTGAGAAGACTCCGTATGACGCCGACCGCGCGGGGTTCACGCGACGGGCGTTGGCTCGTCTGGTTCCCCGCTGTCACGCCGTGGACCTCGCCGAGTCCGCCACCGGCCTGGTCGCCAACGACGAACACCCCGTCAGCTCGGGCCTCGTCCTGGAGGAGCCGCGTCCGTAGCGCCTCCGGCTCTCGCCCCTGCCGAGTCCCCGCAGAGCCCCCGCCCCGTGCGGACGGGTGTACCCGTCCGCGGTCCGGGCATGCGACGTACCCGCCGTCGTTCCCGGCTCCCTGTTCTTCGCCGGACCGGCAGCGCGGCCTCGGCTCCGGCGTCACCCGGACGGGTCCGTCGGTGCGTTGGCGGGGCGCCGTTGTGGGAAGGCTGGCGTGATGACGGTGCGGAGGCCTGGCGGCCAGTGAGGTGGGGACGATGGAAATGGGGGCGCGTGGTTCCGACGCCTCGGGGCGGGCGGCCCGGTGGTGGGCCCGTGGGGCCGTGGTGGCCGTCGTGGCGGCGGTTGTCGTGCTGCTCCTGGGGTTCGGCGGCGGAGGGCTCCTGATCGTCCTGAGCGGCCTCGCCGCGCTGGTCGTGTCGGCCGCGGGCATCTGGTGGACGCTGGCCCACCGTGGACCGCGGCGGTGGCTCGGCGTCGTCCTCATGGTGGGCGCACCCGTGGGTCTGGTCGTGCTGTACGTACGGAGCGGACTGTGGGTGACCGCACTCATCGCGGTCGGGCTGTGGAGCGTGGCGGCGGCCTGTGCGCGGACGGCACTGCGGCGGCCGCACGCTCGTCATGTCATGCGGGCGGAGCCCCGACACCCTCCGCGGCGGCCCGTCATCCTGATGAACCCCGCCTCGGGGGGCGGCAAGGTCGAACGGTTCGGTCTGGTCGAGAAGGCCGAGCGGCTCGGCGCCCGGGTGGTGTTGCTGGAACCGTCCGGCCGTTTCGACGTCACGGCCCTGGCCCGCGAGGCCGTGGCCGAGGGAGCGGATCTGCTCGGTGTCGCGGGCGGCGACGGCACGCAGGCCCAGGTCGCCGCGGTCGCCGCCGAGCACGACGTGGCGTTCCTGGTGATCCCCGCGGGCACGCGCAACCACTTCGCCATGGACCTCGGTCTCGACCGCAACGATCCGTCACTGACCCTGGAGGCCCTCACGGACGGCGAGGAGCTCCGCGTCGATCTCGGCAGTGTGAACGGCCGGCCGTTCGTGAACACCGTGTCGTTCGGGGTGTACGCGGGGGTCGTGGAGCGCCCCGAGTACCGCGACGCCAAGGCGGAGACGGCTCTGGACGTCATGCCCGACCTGCTGCACGAGTCCGGGCCGCGGCTCGATGCCACCGCCGACAAGACGCGCCTGGCCTCCCAGCAGGCCGTTCTGGTCAGCAACAACGCGTACGCCCGGCCGGATCCCCTCGCGGGCGGTCGCCGTCCACGCCTCGACCACGGCAGGCTGGGAGTCATCGGACTCCGGGTGGAGAGCGCGGCGCAGGCGGCCGACGTCGCGCTGCGGGGATCCCAGTCCGACAGTCTGAACGTCCTGACCGCCCACCGCGTCGAAGTGACCTGTGACGCCGAGACCATTCCCGTCGCCGTGGACGGCGAAGCGATCGCGTTGCCCGTGCCGGTGACGTGCACCGTCCGCCGCCGGGCGCTCCGGGTACGTGTGCCACGCGGCCGGCCCGGTTCACCCCCGGTCGCCCCTCCGGTCGACTGGCGCCGCGTCCTCTCGCTTGCCTTAAAGGGAAGCGACGGACGTGACTGAGCGCAGCGGCCGGAGCCATCAACGAAAGCAGAGGGCTATGAGCGCAGCACACGAACAGGAAGCGGTACGCATCGAGAAGGCCCGGCGCGCGGGGCGCCGGTTCGCGGACGGCGTCACCGCTGTCATCGCCGATCTCCGGGCGATCGACGGCGCCGTCTACGCCGCGGTCGCCGCGACACCCACGCCGACCCTGGACCCGCGCCTGCGGCGGCTGTCGGCCGCGGCCGACCATTCCAAGATCTCTTTCGGTATCGCCGCCGCCCTCGCTCTGGTCCCTGGCCGCCCGCGGCGCGCCGCCGCCCTCGGTGTCGGAGTGGTGGCCATGGCCTCGGCCACGGCGAACCTGCTCGGCAAGCGGCTCGTACGCCGGTCTCGCCCCGACCGCGAGGCGGCTCGGGTCGTCATCGACCGGCACGTTCCCATGCCGACCTCGGCCTCCTTCCCTTCCGGTCACACGGCCTCGGCCGTGGCCTTCGCGGCAGCCGTCGGCTACGTCCTGCCCCCTACGGCCCTGCCCCTCACGGCTCTCGCCTGCGCCGTCGGATACTCCCGCGTCCATACGGGCGTGCACTATCCGGGCGACGTCCTCGCGGGCGGCGTGCTCGGCGCCACGACGGCGACGACCGTCCTCACCCTGGCCCTCTCGCAGCGCGACACTTTCAGGTTTCGGAGGTGACTTTGCATGATCATGCGAGATTATGCATACTCTTCCTATGTCTAAGGTCCTCACCTCCCTTCCTTCCGGCGAGCGCGTCGGAATCGCCTTCTCGGGCGGGCTCGACACGTCGGTCGCCGTCGCGTGGATGCGTGACAAGGGCGCCGTCCCGTGCACGTACACCGCCGACATCGGCCAGTACGACGAGCCCGACATCGCCTCCGTGCCCGGCCGCGCCAAGACCTACGGCGCCGAGATCGCCCGGCTGGTCGACTGCCGTGCGGCGCTGGTCGAGGAAGGTCTGGCCGCGCTCACCTGCGGCGCGTTCCACATCCGCTCCGGTGGTCGGGCCTACTTCAACACCACGCCGCTCGGCCGCGCCGTCACGGGCACCCTCCTCGTGCGGGCGATGCTCGAGGACGACGTGCAGATCTGGGGCGACGGCTCGACCTTCAAGGGCAACGACATCGAGCGGTTCTACCGGTACGGGCTGCTCGCCAACCCGCACCTGCGGATCTACAAGCCGTGGCTCGACGCGGACTTCGTGACCGAGCTCGGCGGCCGTACGGAGATGTCCGAGTGGCTGCTCGCCCACGGCCTGCCCTACCGGGACAGCACCGAGAAGGCGTACTCCACGGATGCCAACATCTGGGGTGCCACCCACGAGGCGAAGATCCTGGAGCACCTCGACACCGGGGTGGAGACCGTGGAGCCGATCATGGGTGTCCGGTTCTGGGACCCGTCGGTCGAGATCGCCGCCGAGGACGTGACGATCGGGTTCGACCAGGGCCGGCCGGTGTCGATCAACGGCAAGGAGTTCCCCTCCCCCGTCAGCCTGGTCATGGAGGCCAACGCCATCGGCGGCCGCCACGGCATGGGCATGTCCGACCAGATCGAGAACCGGATCATCGAGGCCAAGAGCCGCGGCATCTACGAAGCACCCGGCATGGCCCTGCTGCACGCGGCGTACGAGCGCCTCGTCAACGCCATCCACAACGAGGACACCCTCGCGCAGTACCACAACGAGGGCAGGCGGCTCGGCCGGCTGATGTACGAGGGCCGCTGGCTCGACCCGCAGGCGCTGATGATCCGCGAGTCGCTGCAGCGGTGGGTCGGCGCGGCCGTCACCGGCGAGGTCACCCTGCGGCTGCGGCGCGGCGAGGACTACTCGATCGTCGACACCCAGGGCCCCGCCTTCAGCTACCACCCGGACAAGCTGTCCATGGAGCGCACCGAGGATTCCGCGTTCGGTCCGGTGGACCGGATCGGCCAGCTCACGATGCGCAACCTCGACATCGCCGACTCGCGGGCCAAGCTGGAGCAGTACGCCGGACTCGGCCTGATCGGCACCGCCAACCCCGCCATCGGCGCGGCCCAGGCGGCCGCGACCGGTCTGATCGGCACGATGCCGCAGGGCGGCGCCGAGGCCATCGCCTCGCGCGGCGAGGTGTCGGGCATCGACGAGCTGCTGGACAGGGCCGCGATGGAGTCCGGCACCGACTGATCGGTCCGTCCCCTTCGCCGGAGCCGGCCGCACCGTACGAGGCCCGTCCCGGCGCCAACGGGGGGCGGGAGGGGGCTCATTGTTTCTCCGCCCCCTTTCGGTGAAGGGTGG
>NZ_JBHUYJ010000085.1:4269-34410 GCF_042668715.1 Streptomyces sp. NPDC057271 | reverse complement strand
CGCTCAAACGGGCCGAGCACCGCAACCGGACACCAACCGCACCGAACACCATCACCACCACCCGACAAGGCACAACCTAAGTCACCGGCATTGCGCCTAGCCGGCGCCCGGCCGACCGTCCACCCAGGGGTGGAGCCACCCAGGGGTGGAGCCACCCAGGGGTGGAGCCACCCAGCTCCACCCCTGAGCCGATCACAGCCGCGCCGTCCCTCCGTAGCATCGAAGCGACGGAGGGGGACGGACGTGAAAAGCGACAAGTCGACAGCCCGGTGGCTCGCATGGCCCGCGCCGGAGGCGCTGACCCGGGTCGGCGTGCCTCGCGGCCGCCTCGTCCTCGACGGACTGCTGCTCGCCGCGATCAGCGGCGGGATCGTGGTCAGCGCCTACCGGTCGGGTGCCTTCCCCGGCTGGTACGGGGCGCTGCTCCCACTGGGTCTCGCCCTCGCGGTGGCTCTGGTCGCCGCCTACCAGCGGGCGACCCTTGCCAACCGGCTCGCGGGCTCCCTCGGCCTGCTGACCGCTGTCGCCGGCCTCGGCCTCGCGGCGCATGTCGCCGGGGCCCACGTCGCCGCCACCCTTCTCTGGATCGTCGTCTCCGTGACCGCCATGGAGCGACTGCCACTGCTCGTCGCCCTGGCCACCGTGCTCGTCCTCGCCGGGGGATTCGTGGACGCGGACGAGACCGGGGTCCTGGGGGCCGGAGTCACCACCGCCGCCGTACTGCTCACGGGGTACTCCCTGCGCCTGGACGCCGAGGCCCGCAGCGCCGGGTTCCGGCTGCTGGCCCAGGAACGCGCGGCACGCGACGCCGAGGCGGCCTCCGCGGCCCTGGCCGAGCGGGCCAGGATCGCCCGCGAGATCCATGACGTCCTGGCGCACAGCCTCTCCGCGCAGATGGTCCACCTGGAGGCGGCCCGGCTGCAGATAGAGGTCGGCGCGGAGCGGGAGACGATCCTGGAACGGGTGGTGGCCGCCCGCTCCATGGCCAGGGAAGGGCTCGCCGAGACCCGGCAGGCGCTCTCCGCGCTCCGTGGCGACATGGCGCCGGTCGAGGACTATCTGCGGGAGCTGGCGCGCGAGGACAGGGCAGAGGTCCAGGTAATCGGAGCCCGTAGACACCTTCCGGCGGAAGCCTCGCAGGCTGTACGGCGAGTGGCACAGGAAGCCCTCACCAACGTCCGCAAACACGCACCCGGGGCCAGGACACGGTTGCTGCTCAGCTACGAGAAGGGGGAGGTCGCCTTGGAGATACGGGATTCGGGGGCATCAGTCGCCCCTGACAGGCCCGGGGTATCCGGCACGGTCGGTGTGTCCGGCACCGTCGGTGCGTCCGGCACGGCCGAGGCGGCGGGGCTCAGCGCCTCCGGCTCGGGCTACGGATTGCTCGGCATGCGGGAGCGCGCCGAACTGCTCGGCGGGACGCTGGACGCGGGCCCCGAGGGCAGCGGCTTCGCGGTGCGGCTGCGGGTGCCGGCATGAGCGGTACGGGAGACCGGCACGGCGACCGCGAGGTGGCGCGGGTGATCGTGGCCGACGACCAGTCCATGGTGCGGGAGGGAATCGTGCTCGTCCTGGGGCTGCTGCCCGGCATCGAGGTCGTCGGGGCCGCCAGGGACGGCGAGGAGGCCGTCGCCCTGACCGCCGAACTCGCCCCCGATGTGGTGCTCATGGACCTTCGGATGCCGCGCTGCGACGGGGTGGAGGCGACCCGGCGGATTCGCGCCGAACACCCGGGCACCGAAGTCGTCGTCCTCACCACGTACGCTGACGACGACTCGCTCTTCCCGGCGCTCCGCGCAGGAGCGCGCGGCTATCTCACCAAGGACGCCGGAGGGGAGGAGATCGTACGGGCCGTGCGGGATGTGCTCGACGGACGGGCCGGACTCGCGCCTTCCGTCCAACGGCGCCTCCTGGAAAAGCTGATGTCCCAGCCCGAGGGAGGAGCACGACCTTCCCACCACGTGCAAAGAGGCTCACGGCGGCAGTCGGGCCCGCTTCCCGACGGGCTCACCGACCGCGAGGCCGAGGTACTCGCACTGGTCGCGGACGGCCTCTCCAACCAGGAGATCGGCGCCCGGCTGAGTATCTCCACCGCCACCGTGAAGACCCACATCAACAATCTCTTCGCGAAGGCGGGGGTGCGGGACAGGGCGCAGGCCGTCCGGTACGCATATCAGCACGGGCTCGTCGCACCACCTGGGAGAACCGTCACCTGATGGGGTGAAGTGAGGAAGGAGAAGAGTCCGGGATCTTCCCGCTCTGTCCATCCTTGGGCACGCGGCCGAAACGGTTCGCTGACAAGGAGAGTTCACCGGTGGAGAAGGACGAAGAGCCGGGCGCCCCCGCGATGCGGATCGACGACCCCTGGTACGACGCGCTCGCCTCCGGCTGGGGCGAGTCGGCCGACACGGAGACGGCGGAGACGCCCACCGCCAAGGCCGAACAGGGTTCGGCGCAGACCGGGGCCGTACCGCGTCAGCAGCAGGGCAACCGCGGGGCCGCCGACATCTACCTGGAGGTCCAGCGCAGCCCCGCCTTCCAGGAAGTACGCAGTCGCTACCGGCGGTTCGTGATCCCGGCCGCGCTGGCCTTCCTCATCTGGTACCTCGCCTACGTCGTGGCGGCCACGGCGGCACCCGGGCTGATGGCCCGTCCCGTCCTCGGGTCGGTGAACGTGGCGATGCTCGCCGGGCTCGGACAGTTCCTCACCACCTTCCTGCTGACCTGGGCCTACGCCCGGCACGCCCGGCTGCGGCGGGACCGCGCCGCGCTGGAGCTGCGCTGGACGGTGTTCGACGAAACACGGGCGCAGGAGTCGGCGCGGGGAGGACGAGGGTGAACGACGACCACCAGACACTCGCGCTGCTGCTGTTCAGCGCGTTCATCGCGGTGACACTCGGGATCACCACCTGGGTGAGCCGCAACCGGCGCGGTTCGGCGGAGGAGTTCTACGCAGGCGGCAGGCTCTTCTCCCCACTGGAGAACGGTTTCGCCATCGCCGGCGACTACATGTCCGCCGCCTCCTTCCTCGGCATCTCGGGTCTGATCGCCCTCTTCGGCTACGACGGCATGCTGTATTCCGTCGGATTCCTCGTCGCCTGGCTGGTGGTGCTGCTCCTCGTCGCCGAACTGGTCCGCAACTGCGGCCGGTTCACGCTCGCCGACGTGGTGGCGGCCCGCATGGCCGAACGTCCCGTCCGGATCGCCGCCGGCACCTCCTCCGTCACGGTCTCCGTGCTCTATCTCGTGGCCCAGATGGTCGGCGCCGGGAGCCTGGTCGCCCTGCTCCTCGGCGGCACGAGCGAAGCCGCCCGCTCATGGACCGTGATCGGCGTCGGCGCTCTGATGGTGATCTATGTGTCGCTCGGCGGGATGCGGGCCACCACCTGGATCCAGATCGTCAAGGCCGTGCTGCTGATGGCCGGCACGATCACCCTCACCGTGCTCGTCCTGCTCCGCTTCCACGGGGACTTCAACCACCTGCTCGCCACGGCCGCCGAACGCAGCGGACACGGACGGGACTTCCTCGCCCCCGGCCTGCGCTACGGCGGGGAGTGGACCTCTCGGCTCGACTTCATCAGCCTCGGCGTCGCCCTCGTACTCGGCACCGCGGGCCTCCCGCACATCCTGTCCCGGTTCTACACCGTCCCGACCGCGCGGGCCGCCCGCCGTTCCGTCGTCTGGGCCATCGGGCTCATCGGCGGCTTCTACCTGATGACGATCGTCCTCGGCTTCGGCGCCGCAGCGATCATCGGCCCCGACGCCGTCCGCGCCTCCAACGCGGCCGGGAACACCGCCGTACCGCTGCTCGCCCTCGATCTCGGCGGGGGAGCGGGATCCACCGGAGGTACGGTGCTCTTCGCGATCGTCGCCGCCGTCGCCTTCGCGACCATCCTGGCCGTCGTCGCCGGCATCACCCTCGCCTCCTCCGCCTCCGTCGCCCATGACCTGTACGCCTCACTGCGCCGCCGGGGCAGGCGCGCGAAGCCGTACAGCGAGGTGACCGTGGCGCGGCTCGCCGCGGCAGGAATCGGCGTGGCGGCGATCGGACTGGGCCTGCTCGCCCGCGACCTCAACGTGGCGTTCCTGGTCGGACTCGCCTTCGCGGTCGCGGCGTCGGCCAACCTTCCCGTACTGCTGTACTCGCTGTTCTGGCGCAACTTCACCACGCGGGGCGCCGTGTGGTCGGTGTACGGGGGGCTTGTTCCGGCGGTGCTGCTCGTCGTGCTCTCGCCCGTCGTCTCCGGCAGCCCCGACGCGCTCTTCCCGGGGGTCGACTTCCAGGTCTTCCCGCTCCAGAACCCGGGGGTGGTCTCCATCCCGCTCGGTTTCCTGGCCGGCTGGATCGGGACCGTCACCTCCTCGGAGCCGCCGGACGCGGCCAGGTACGCGGAGACGGAGGTCAGGGCGCTGACCGGCGCCGGTGCGGTGTGAACCGACGGTGTGAGAAGGCGGCTCCGTCGGCGGCGAGCAGCACCTGCCGCACCAGCTCCTCGGTGGTGGGAGAGTGCCCCTTGGGAAGGTCGGGCAGACCGCGCCCGCCGAGAGGGCGCCGAAGATGCGGTCGGCGCACGTGGGCCGCGTTGATCTGGGCGACGCGGGGGTCGTCGTCGACGACCAGGACGTCGGTCACTGCGGCTCCGTGAGCGTGGAAGGCCCGAGCGGGGAAGGCCCGAGTACGGGCGGCCCGAGCGGGGGCGCCGCCGGCGGGGACGTACCGGTGTCCGGTCGTTCGTCCTGAGCCGTCGACGGCCCGGGCTCGTTCAGCGCCTCGGGGAGGACGACGGTGAACTCGGCGCCACCGTCCGGGCCCGTGTCCACCCGGGCACTGCCGCCCTGACGTTCGGCGAGCCGGCGTACGAGAGCCAGTCCCAGGCCCCGCTTGCCGTGCGAGGGCAGTTGTTTTGTGGTCCACCCCTCGGTGAAGACGAGTTCGCGCCGGTCGTCCGGGACGCCGGGCCCGCTGTCGGTGACGCACAGCACAGCGGTACGGCCCTCGGCCCGCAGGGCGATCTCGACGCGGGCGTCGGCGGTACCCGAGGCGGCGTCCAGAGCGTTGTCGACGAGGTTGCCGACGACCGTGACCAGCTCGCGCGGGTCGACCAGCCGGTCGGGGAACAGCGAGTCGGCCGAGATCCGCAGAGAGACGCCCCGCTCGGCGGCGACCGCGGCCTTGCCGACCAGGAGCGCGGCGAGCAGTGGGTCGTGGATCTTCTCGGTGACCTGCTCGGCGGTGGCGCGGTGGACGCCGACGACCTCGGTGACGAACTCCACCGCCTCGTCGTGCATCTCCAGCTCCAGCAGTCCCAGGAGGGTGTGCAGCCTGTTGGCGTGCTCGTGGTCCTGGGCGCGGAGGGCGTCGATCAGTCCGCGGGTGGAGTCGAGTTCGCGGCCGAGTCGCTCCAGCTCGGTGCGGTCGCGCAGGGTGGCGACCGCGCCGCCGTCGTCCGTCGGCATCCGGTTGGCGATCAGTACGCGGTGGCCCCGGACGGTCACCAGGTCGTCGCCCGTGACGCGGCCGGCCAGCACATCGGCCGTACGGCCGGAGCCGAGCGCCTCCTCCAGCGGGCTTCCGGTGGCCTCGTGGCCGATGCCGAGGAGGCGCTGGGCCTCGTCGTTCACGAGCCGGATACGGCCGGCGGGGTCGAGCGCCACGACGCCCTCGCGGATGCCGTGGAGCATGGCTTCGCGTTCGGCGAGGAGTGCGGAGATGTCCGAGAACGCGAGGTCGTGGGTCTGCCGCTGAAGCCTGCGGGAGGTGAGGTACGCGGCCAGGGCGCCGGCCGCCAGGGCCCCGCCGGCGTACGCGAGGAGTCCCGGGATCGCCCCCAGGAGCCGGTCCTGGACGCTGTCGTACTCGATGCCGACGGAGACCGCGCCGACGATGGTTCCGTCCGCGTCGCGCAGGGGCGCCTTGCCGCGCGCCGAGCGGCCGAGGGTGCCGCTGTCGATCTCCATGACCTCCTGCCCGGAGAGCGCGGCGCTGGGGTCCGTGGAGACGATCCTGCCGATCTGAGCGGGGTCGGTATGGGACCAGCGCACGCCTCGGGTGTCCATGACGACCACGTACTCGGCGCCGGTGGCCTGCCGGATCCGCTCGGCCTCGGCCTGCACCGGACCCCCGGCGGACGGATCGGACGCGCGGAGCGCGGCGGCGACCTCGGGCGAGGCGGTGGTCTCGGCGATGGCGAGGGCGCGGCGCATGGCCTGGTCGTCGAGCTGGTCGCTGAGCGGTGCGAGGAAGAGGCCGGTGGCCAGCACCGTGACGCCGGTGGCGACGGCCAGCTGCATGACCAGGACCTGCGCGAAGACCCGCCGCGGCCAGCCGAACCGCCGACGGCGCTTGGTGGGGCTCGCGGGGGTGGTCGGTGCGGGGCTCATGGCAGGAACGGTACGGGGAGGGGGTGGGGACCGGAACTGTGCGGGACCGCGGGGCGGCGGGGGGGCGGGTGGGTGCGTGGCGATGTGCGGTCGCGGGCCGGTGGGGGTTCGCCCGGTCTTCGGCCGGGCTGGATGTTCCCACCCGCACCACTCGTGCGACGAGGAGGGCAGGGGTGCGGGTGGCCCTGTGGGCGGGGCACGCCGTCGGCGGCCGTCGGCGGTCGAAGGTGCGACGGCTGCGCGTCGCGGTCCGCGCCGGCCCTCCGTCGCGGCGTAGCGGTCGGGGTGCGGCGGTAGGTGTGCGGGTCGGCGGTCGGGGTGCCGCGCGTGGTTCGGGGGCGGGCGGTGTGGCTACTCTGGGGGCTTTGTGACTTGTGGGTCGGAGGGGTTTTTCTTGGGCAGGCAGCAGATTCCCGTCGTCGTCCTCTCCGGGTTCCTCGGATCGGGGAAGACCACGCTGCTCAACCATCTCCTGCGCAGCGCCCGGGGGACCCGGATCGGGGTCATGGTCAACGACTTCGGGGACATCGGAATCGACGCCATGACCGTCGCCGGGCAGGTCGGCTCCACCGTCTCGCTCGGTAACGGATGCCTGTGCTGCGCCGTCGACGTGAGCGAGCTGGACGAGTACCTCGACGTCCTCACCCGGCCGGAGATGCGCCTCGACGTGATCGTCATCGAGGCCAGCGGTCTGGCCGAGCCCCAGGAACTCGTCCGGATGGTGCTCGCCAGCGACAACGAGCGGATCGTGTACGGCGGGCTCGTGCAGGTCGTCGACGCCGCCGAGTTCACGCGGACGCGTACCCGGCACCCCGAGACGGACCGGCATCTCGCCCTCGCCGACCTGGTCGTCGTCAACAAGGCCGACCGTGTGGGCGAGCGGGAGCTGGACGCCGTCCACGAGGCCGTCACACGGCTCGCGGGACCCGCCGCGGTGGTCCGTGCCTCGCACGGCCGCGTCGATCCCGAGCTCCTCTTCGAGCGGGTCGTCCCGGAAGGGGAGATCGAGGGCCAGATGTCGATCGAGGACCTGCTGTACGGCGACCCCGACGACGCGCACGACCACCCGCACGCCTCCTACGAGACCCTCTCCCTGGCCTCCGGCACGGCGCTGCACCCGCGCAGGCTCATGACGTTCCTGGACTCCCGCCCCGAGGGGCTCTACCGCATCAAGGGATGGGTCGACTTCGGTGACGCCGACCCCGCCAACCGCTACGGCGTGCACGCCGTCGGCAGGTTCCTGCGCTTCTACCCCGAGCCCTGGCCCGCCGGCCAGGAGCGGCTCACCCAGCTCGTCCTCATCGGCTCGGGCATCGATGGCGACGCGCTCCGCAAGGAACTCGACGCCTGCCGTGTGAACGGCCCGCAGGACGCCCCCGACGAGCACAGCATGTGGGGCGTCCTGCGGTACGTACAAAAGATCGGCCAGGAGACCGACCAGGACCTCTAGCTCGCCGGGCCCGCCACCACCGTGACCGGCTTCGGCAGCGGGGTGCCCGAGCCGTCGCGGCGGGGGTCGGCCTCGGGCAGCTCCACCGGCGTGCCGTTCGCCTGCGCGGCGTGCGCCGGGGTGGCGCCCGCCCAGGCCAGGATCAGCACGTCCTCGCCCTTGAGGAACCGCTGGCAGCGCACGCCGCCGGTCGCACGCCCCTTGCGGGGGTACTGGTCGAACGGCGTCAGCTTCGCCGACGTGGCGGCTGATTCGTCCAGCGTGCCCGTGGAGCCCGCGACGGTGAACACCACCGCGCCCGCCGCCGGGTCCACCGCGGTGAACGAGATCACCTCGGCGCCCTCGGCGAGCTTGATGCCCGCCATACCGCCTGCCGGGCGGCCCTGGGGCCGTACCTGCGAGGCCTGGTAGCGCAGCAGCTGGGCGTCGGAGGTGATGAAGACCAGATCCTCCTCGCCCGTCCGCAGCTCGGTCGCGCCGACGATCCGGTCACCCTCCTTGAGGGTGATGACCTCCAACTCGTCCTTGTTCGTCGGGTAGTCCGGCACGACGCGCTTCACCACGCCCTGGAGCGTGCCGAGCGCCAGTCCCGGCGAGGCCTCGTCGAGCGTGGTCAGGCAGACGACCGTCTCGTCGTCCTCCAGGGTGAGGAACTCCGCCAGCGGCGCCCCGCCCGCCAGGTTCGGCGCGGCGGCCGTGTTCGGCAGCTGCGGCAGGTCGATCACCGCGATCCGCAACAGGCGACCGGCGGACGTCACCGCGCCGACGTCGCCGCGCTGCGTCGCCGGAACCACGGAGACGATCACGTCGTGCTTGGCGCGCTTGCCGTCCGTGGCGGCCGGGATCTCCTCCGTCGCCGTACGCGCCAGCAGACCCGTCGAGGACAGCAGGACCCGGCACGGGTCGTCCGCGACCTCCAGGGAGGTGGCGGCGATCGGCGCGCCCGCCGACTCCAGCAGGACCGTACGCCGGTCGGTACCGAACTTCTTCGCCACCGCGGCCAGTTCGCCCGAGACCAGCTTGCGCAGTTCGCTGTCGGAGTCGAGGATCCCGGTCAGCTCGTCGATCTCGCCGTTGAGCCGGTCGCGCTCGGTCTCCAGCTCGATCCGGTCGAACTTGGTGAGCCGGCGCAGCGGGGTGTCCAGGATGTACTGCGTCTGGACCTCGCTCAGCGAGAAGCGCTCGACGAGGCGCTCCTTGGCCTGCGCGGAGTTCTCGCTGGAGCGGATGAGACGGATGACCTCGTCGATGTCGAGCAGCGCGACGAGCAGGCCCTCGACCAGGTGCAGCCGGTCGCGCTTCTTGCCCCGGCGGAACTCGGAGCGCCGGCGCACCACGTCGAAGCGGTGGTCGAGATAGACCTCGAGGAGCTCCTTGAGGCCCAGCGTGAGCGGCTGGCCGTCGACCAGCGCCACGTTGTTGATACCGAAGGACTCCTCCATCGGCGTCAGCTTGTAGAGCTGCTCCAGGACCGCCTCCGGCACGAAGCCGTTCTTGACCTCGATGACCAGGCGCAGACCGTGGTTGCGGTCGGTGAGGTCCTTGACGTCCGCGATGCCCTGCAGCTTCTTGGAGCCGACCAGGTCCTTGATCTTGGAGATGACCTTCTCGGGGCCGACCGTGAAGGGCAGCTCGGTGACGACGATGCCCTTGCGACGGGCCGTCACGCTCTCCACCGTCGCCGTGGCGCGGATCTTGAACGTGCCGCGGCCGTTCTCGTACGCGTCCTTGATGCCCGACAGGCCGACGATCCGGCCGCCGGTGGGCAGGTCGGGGCCGGGGACGAAGCGCATCAGCGCCTCGAGGTCCGCGTTCGGGTACCGGATCAGGTGCCGGGCGGCGGCGATGACCTCGCCCAGGTTGTGCGGGGGCATGTTGGTCGCCATACCGACCGCGATGCCGGACGCGCCGTTGACCAGCAGGTTCGGATACGCGGCGGGGAGCGCGACCGGCTCCTGCTCCTGGCCGTCGTAGTTCGGCGAGAAGTCGACGGTGTCCTCGTCGATCGACTCGGTCATCATGAGCGCCGCCGCGGCCATCCTGGACTCGGTGTACCGCATGGCGGCCGGCGGGTCGTCGTTGCCCAGCGAGCCGAAGTTGCCGTGGCCGTCGACCAGCGGGAGGCGCATGGAGAACGGCTGGGCCATGCGCACCATCGCGTCGTAGATCGACGCGTCGCCGTGCGGGTGCAGCTTGCCCATGACCTCGCCGACGACGCGGGCGCACTTCACGTAGCCACGGTCGGGGCGCAGGCCCATCTCGTTCATCTGGTACACGATGCGGCGCTGGACGGGCTTCATGCCGTCGCGGGCGTCCGGCAGCGCGCGGGAGTAGATCACCGAGTACGCGTACTCGAGGAAGGAGCCCTGCATCTCGTCGACGACGTCGATATCGAGGATCCTCTCCTCGAACGCGTCGTCCGGCGGCGGTGTCTTCGTGCTGCGGCGGGCCATCGCGGCTGCGGCTCCTTCACCAACAAGGTTGATCTGACGCGGACCATTGTGGACCGTCCCACCGACAACGCCGACCGCGACCCGGGTACGGGCCGCCGTCAGCCGTCGGCGACGCCCGCGCGACCCGGAAGAGGGACGCCCGGAACCTGCGGGAACTTCGCCAGGTGTCAGTGCGCTTGCATAGGGTGGCAGGACTTTTCCATATCGCGATCGAAGGGACGTACATGCCCATGGGTCACACGGCCACGGCAGAGGCCGGCTCCGGCGGCCTGACAGCGACCGAGCACCGGCTGGCCAACGGCCTGCGCGTGGTGCTCTCCGAGGACCACCTGACCCCGGTCGCCGCGGTGTGCCTCTGGTACGACGTCGGTTCCCGCCACGAGGTCGCGGGTCGCACCGGCCTCGCCCACCTCTTCGAGCACCTGATGTTCCAGGGCTCGAAGCAGGTCCACGGCAACGGCCACTTCGAGCTGGTGCAGGGCGCGGGCGGTTCGCTCAACGGCACGACCAGCTTCGAGCGCACCAACTACTTCGAGACCATGCCCACGCACCAGCTGGAGCTCGCGCTCTGGCTGGAGGCGGACCGCATGGGCTCGCTGCTCGCCGCCCTGGACGACGAGTCCATGGAGAACCAGCGGGACGTCGTCAAGAACGAGCGCCGGCAGCGGTACGACAACGTGCCGTACGGCACGGCCTTCGAGAAGCTGACCGCGCTGGCCTACCCCGAGGGCCACCCCTACCACCACACGCCGATCGGCTCCATGGCCGACCTCGACGCGGCGACGCTGGACGACGCGCGGGCCTTCTTCCGTACGTACTACGCGCCGAACAACGCGGTGCTCTCGGTCGTCGGCGACATCGACCCGGCACAGACCCTGGCCTGGATCGAGAAGTACTTCGGTTCCATCCCGTCCCACGACGGCAAGCTGCCTCCGCGCGACGGCACGCTCCCCGAGGTCCTCGGGGAGCAGCTGCGCGAGGTCGTCGAGGAGGAGGTCCCGGCCCGCGCGCTGATGGCCGCCTACCGGCTTCCGCACGACGGCTCGCGCGAGTGCGACGCCGCCGACCTCGCCCTGACGGTCCTCGGCGGCGGCGAGTCGTCCCGGCTCCACAACCGTCTGGTCCGCCGCGACCGTACGGCCGTGGCCGCCGGCTTCGGTCTCCTCCGCCTGGCCGGCGCGCCCTCGCTCGGCTGGCTGGACGTCAAGACGTCCGGCGGGGTCGAGGTTCCCGAGATCGAGGCCGCCGTCGACGAGGAGCTGGCCCGGTTCGCCGCCGAGGGCCCGACGCCCGAGGAGATGGAGCGCGCGCAGGCCCAGCTGGAGCGCGAGTGGCTGGACCGCCTCGGCACGGTCGCGGGCCGCGCCGACGAACTCTGCCGCTACGCGGTGCTGTTCGGCGACCCGCAGCTCGCGCTGACCGCCGTCAACCGGGTCCTCGACGTCACTGCCGAGGAGGTGCGGGCCGTCGCCGCGGCCCGGCTGCGCCCGGACAACCGCGCGGTGCTGGTCTACGAGCCGGTCGGCACCGAACAGAACGACGCCGAGCTGGGCGACAGCGACGAGGAAGAGGGAGCGGACCAGTGACCGACGCTGCCGCGTCTTTGACGAGCATGACGTTCCACCCGCAGCCGGAGCCGGGCACCGCCAGGCCCTGGGCCTTCCCGGCCCCGGACCGTGGAGCGCTGGACAACGGCCTGACGGTGCTGCGCTGCCACCGCCCAGGTCAGCAGGTCGTCGCCGTCGAGATCTTCCTCGACGCACCTCTGGAGGCCGAGCCCGCGGGGCTCGACGGTGTCGCCACGATCATGGCCCGCGCGCTCTCCGAGGGCACGGACCAGCACACCGCCGAGGAGTTCGCGGCCGAGCTGGAGCGCTGCGGCGCCACGCTCGACGCGCACGCCGACCACCCGGGCGTACGGGTCTCCCTGGAGGTCCCCGTCTCCCGGCTGCCCAAGGCGCTCGGGCTGCTCTCCGAGGCCCTGATCGCGCCGGCGTTCCTCGAGACCGAGGTCGAGCGCCTGGTGCGCAACCGGCTCGACGAGATCCCGCACGAGGCGGCCAATCCGGCCCGCAGGGCGGCCAAGCAGCTCTCCAAGGAGCTCTTCCCGGCCGACTCGCGTATGTCCCGGCCGCGCCAGGGCACCGAGGAGACGGTGGAGACGATCGACGCCGCCGCCGTCCGCGCCTTCTTCGACGCGCACGTCCGGCCCTCCACGGCCACGGCCGTGATCGTCGGCGACCTGACCGACGTGGACCTGGACAAGGTGCTCGCCGAGACGCTGGGCGCCTGGACGGGGAACACCGCCGCGTCCCGCCCGGTCCCGCCGATCACGGCCGACGACACCGGCCGTGTGGTCATCGTCGACCGCCCGGGTGCCGTCCAGACCCAGCTGCTGATCGGCCGGGTCGGCGCCGACCGTCACGACCGCGTATGGCCGGCCCAGGTCCTCGGCACGTACTGCCTCGGCGGCACCCTCACCTCCCGCCTGGACCGTGTCCTGCGCGAGGAGAAGGGCTACACCTACGGTGTCCGCGCCTTCGGCCAGGTGCTGCGCTCCGACGGCCAGGGCAACGGCGCCTCGATGCTCGCCATCAGCGGCTCCGTCGACACCCCCAACACCGGCCCGGCACTTGACGACCTGTGGAAGGTGCTGCGCACCCTCGCCGCGGAGGGTCTGACGGACGCCGAGCGCGACGTGGCCGTGCAGAACCTGGTGGGCGTGGCGCCGCTCAAGTACGAGACGGCCGCCTCGGTCGCCGGCACCCTCGCCGACCAGGTCGAGCAGCACCTTCCGGACGATTTCCAGGCGCAGTTGTACGCGCGTCTCGCCGAGACCGGCACGGTGGAGGCGACGGCCGCGGTCGTCAACGCCTTCCCGGTGGACCGTCTCGTCACCGTGCTCGTGGGTGACGCGTCGGAGATCGAGGAGCCGGTGCGCGCCCTCGGCATCGGCGAAGTGACCGTGGTGACGGGCTGATCGAGTCGTCAGGCCGCCGTGTCCGGCGGCCCCGGAGGACCCCGACGTCACGGTACGTCGGGGTCCTCCCCTTTGTCCGTATTGCTGCAGGCGGTGGCTGTATGGCCTGTGGCATGTCTTACAAACAGGCGTGTCTGTTTGGTGATTGAAAGACGGTCCGCTTAGCGTCGGTCCGGCTGTTCGCCAGTTGCACGCGCCGCACCCGCGGCATCGGACAGTCATCGCCGAGTCCCCGTCAGGCGCGAGCCTGGGGAGCCGGGGACCCACGCGAAGTCCCTGGGGTGAATCGGACGCCTTCGCACCTGTGCGGAGGGGCCCGTAGGAGACCTTCCTGCTCCGAACCCGTCAGCTAACCCGGTAGGCGAGAAGGAAGGAAAGGAACAGCCCCTACATGGCGTTCACCCGTGCCACCGGGAAGCATCGTGGTCCGAGCCGTCTGGCGCGCCGCAGCGCCGGCTTCGCAGGCGTCGCGACCCTCGCCACCACCGGCGTCATTGGAACCCTCGCCTCCCCGGCACTCGCCGTCGACGCGGACGCGGCCCCCTCCGTCGAGGACACCGGGCTGACCCAGATCATCGCCGCCGACTCGCTCGCCGACACCATCGACGCCCAGGCCGCCGCCCAGGAGCGCGAGGCCATCGAGGCGGAGGCGAAGCGCAAAGAGGAGGCCCGTGCGAAGGCCGAGGCGAAGCGCAAGGCCGAGGCCCGCGCCAAGGAGATCCGCGAGGCCAAGGAGCGCGCCGCCCGTGAGGCCGAGCGCAAGCGCCTGAACTCCTTCCAGCTTCCCGTGGCCGGTTCGTACGTCAGCACCGGCTACAAGACCGGCGGTGCGCTCTGGTCCTCCGGCAGCCACTCCGGCGTCGACTTCCACGCCGCCTCCGGCAGCAAGGTCGTCTCCGTCGGCTCCGGCACCGTCGTCGAGGCGGGCTGGGGCGGTGCGTACGGCAACAACGTCGTCATCCGGATGCACGACGGCACGTACACCCAGTACGGTCACCTCTCGGCCATCAGTGTCGGGGTCGGCCAGTCCGTCACCCCGGGCCAGCAGATAGGCATCTCGGGCTCGACCGGCAACTCCACCGGTCCGCACCTCCACTTCGAGGCCCGTACGACCGCCGAGTACGGCTCCGACATCAACCCGATCGCGTACCTCCGCGCCCGCGGTGTGAACGTCTGACCGTTCGAGTCTTTCCCGGATTCTCAGAAAAGCCCCGGCTCGTACCGAGCCGGGGCTTTTCGCTGACCAAAAACCTATCCATGGATCCTGGGGAGCCTTCGGAAACAATGCCCTGCTGCAATAGAGTCGCCGGAGAACCGGTTTCGCGCGGATCAAGGCGGAGGTCGAACATGCGCATTCCCGCGCACTCTGTATGCACGGCGATCCGGGACGACATCGTCACCGGGGTCTTCGAGCGCGGCAGCCGGCTGACCGAGGAGCAGCTCGCCCGCCGTTACGGAGTCTCCCGCGTCCCCGTCCGCGAGGCGCTGCGCACCCTGGAGTCCGAGGGTTTCGTGATCACCCGCCGCCACGCGGGCGCCCAAGTCGCCGAGCCCACCGAGCAGGAGGCGGCGGACCTGCTGGACGTACGGTCCCTGCTGGAGCCGCTCGGGGCCGCGCGCGCCGCGCAGCGCCGCACCGAGGCGCACCTCAAGGTGCTGCGAGGCCTGGTCAGGCTGGGGCAGGAGCGGGCCAGGCGGGGCCAGGCGGAGGATCTGCGCTCGCTCGGCGGCTGGTTCCACGAGACGCTGGCCCAGGCCTCGGGCAGTCCGGCGCTCACCGCGCTGCTCATCCAGCTACGGCACAAGATCGACTGGATGTACGCGATCGAACTCCCGGCTCAGCCGGTCGAGGCATGGGCCGAGCACGGGGCGATCGTGGACGCGGTGGCGCGCGGCGACGCCGAACGGGCCCGTGCGCTGACCGCGACGCACGCCGAACGGTCCCTGGTGCTGCACCGGCTGAAGCGCCCGGAGCGCGGGCGCGTGAGGGTTTCGCAACATGTCGTAAACACCGCGAGCGTCCGGAATTAACGAGCGGGCCGTATACAAAGGGCAGTAGATTTCGCGGGCCGGCTGCGTCCTGCCTGGAATGGCGCTCGGAAATGCGCTGTGCACGACGCACCGTGCATAATTCGCTGCCCGTAATGCGCCGCAAGGAATGTGCCCGCGGAATCGGGGGGACGAAAAAGCCGCGCCGCCGGTGCTCCGGCGTGCGCGGCTTCTTCGGAGATCGGGTCAGACGGTCTCGGGAAGCTCCTCGAGCCCCTCGGCAACCAGCTTCGCCAGGCGGTCGAGCGCGACCTCGGCGCCCTCGGCGTCCGAAGCGAGAACGATCTCCTCGCCGCCCTGCGCGCCCAGACCGAGCACCGCGAGCATCGACGCGGCGTTGACCGGGTTGCCATCGGCCTTGGCGATCGTCACGGGGACGCCGGAGGCCGTGGCGGCACGGACGAAGATGGAGGCGGGGCGGGCGTGCAGGCCCTCGGCCCAGCCGACGTTGACGCGGCGCTCAGCCATGGTGTTGCCCTTCAAGTCTCAAGCGGGTTGTCTAGACCAGTCTCTCACGGGCCGCGGGGTGCTCGTGGCCGACCTTCGGCCCGCGCGCGAAGGGCCGGTCGGTCCTCCTTACCTTGCATGGCGCACAGGTGCCGCGCGACCGGTGCCCGTGTCGGACCCCGGTCGTACGCTTGCCCCATGCAGAGCGCGTCGGAACAGCCGGGCCGACCGGCGGAGCCGGTACAGGCAGCACAGGCGGTACAGCCGGAGCACGCCTATCCCGACCACTGGGAAGCGGACGTGGTCCTCCGGGACGGCGGCACGGCGCGCATCCGGCCCATCACCGCAGACGATGCCGAACGGCTGGTCAGCTTCTACGAGCAGGTTTCCGACGAGTCGAAGTACTATCGCTTCTTCGCGCCGTACCCACGGCTCTCCGCCAAGGACGTGCACCGCTTCACCCACCACGACTTCGTCGACCGGGTGGGGCTCGCGGCGACGGTCGGCGGGGAGTTCATCGCCACCGTGCGGTACGACCGGATCGACGACCGCGGCATGCCCGCCTCCGCGCCTGCCGACGAGGCCGAGGTCGCCTTCCTGGTGCAGGACGCGCACCAGGGGAGGGGCGTGGCTTCCGCGCTGCTCGAACACATCGCGGCGGTGGCGCGCGAGCGCGACATCCGGCGGTTCGCGGCGGAGGTGCTGCCCGCGAACACCAAGATGATCAAGGTCTTCACCGACGCGGGATACACGCAGAAGCGGAGCTTCGAGGACGGTTCGGTACGGCTCCACCTCGACCTGGAGCCCACGGACCGCTCGCTCGCCGTGCAGCGCGCGCGGGAGCAGCGGGCAGAGGCGCGTTCCGTGCAGCGGCTCCTCACACCCGGCTCGGTCGCCGTCGTCGGCGCCGGACGCACACCGGGCGGCGTGGGCCGGGCGGTCCTGCGCAACCTCCTGGACGGCGGGTTCGGCGGACGGACGTACGCGGTGAACCGCGCGCTCCCCGAGGACACCGACACGCTCGCCGGAGTGCCGGCCTTCCGCTCCGTCGGGGACATCGGCGAGCCGGTGGACCTCGCGATCGTGGCCGTGCCCGCCGAACGCGTGCCGGAGGCGGTCGCCGACTGCGGGGAGCACGGGGTGCGGGGGCTCGTCGTGCTCTCGGCGGGCTACGCGGAGACGGGGACGGCGGAGGGCCGGGACCGGCAGCGGGAACTGGTGCGGCAGGCCCGCTCGTACGGGATGCGGATCATCGGGCCGAACGCCTTCGGGATCATCAACACCTCGCCCGGTGTGCGACTGAACGCCTCGCTCGCGCCGCAGGCGCCGACCGCCGGGCGCATCGGGCTCTTCACCCAGTCCGGCGCGATCGGGATCGCTCTCCTCGCCGGGCTGCACCGGCACGGCGCGGGCATCTCCTCCTTCATCTCGGCGGGCAACCGGGCGGACGTCTCCGGCAACGACTTCCTCCAGCACTGGTACGACGACCCGGAGACGGACGTCGTCCTGCTGTATCTGGAGTCCATCGGGAACCCCCGGAAGTTCACCCGGCTCGCCCGGCGCACGGCGGCGGTCAAGCCGGTCGTGGTGGTCAAGGGGGCGCGGCACAGCGGGAGCGCGCCGCCGGGGCACCGGGTGCCGGTCACCCGGATCCCGCACGCCACGGTCTCCGCGCTGCTCCGGCAGGCAGGGGTCATCCGCGTCGACACGGTGACCGAACTCGTCGACGCGGGGCTGCTCCTGGCGGGCCAGCCGCTGCCCGCCGGGCCGCGGGTGGCGATCCTCGGCAACTCCGAGTCGCTCGGGCTGCTGACGTATGACGCCTGTCTGACGGAGGGACTCCGTCCGCACCGTCCGCTGGACCTGACGACGGGCGCGAGCCCCGCGGACTTCCGCGCCGCGCTGACGGCTGCGCTCACGGACGACGCGTGCGACGCGGTCGTCGTGACCGCGATCCCGTGGGTCGGCGAGAACGGGGCCGTGGAGTCCGGGGACGGCGAGGTCCTCGCGGCGTACCTTCGTGAGGCGGTCGCCTCCGCCCCCTCCCCGGCGAAGCCCGTGGTCGTGGTCCACGTGGAGATGGGCGGCCTGGCGGAGGCACTCTCGGCGGCCACGAGCACACGCCCGCCGGCCCGCCGCCGGCTCGCCGAGCTCACGGGCCCGGGCGGTTCCCCGGCCCCGTCGGGCGCCCACCCGGCCGAGGCGCCCTCCGGTCGCGCACGCCCCGATGCAGTCGAGACGGGCCCGGGCACGGCCCCGAGCCCCACCGACCATGCCGCCGGCCGGCCGACGGCGCCGGACAGCGCCACGCCCGCCGACCGCAGCGGCGCGACGGCCCGCCGTTCGACGAACGCCCCCCTGGCTCCCGGTTCCGGACAGCCCGGCCCCGGACAGCCCGGCCCCGCGCAACCCGGCCCCATCTACTCGGGCGATCCCGGCCCCGCGCAGCCCGGTCCCGTACAGCCCGGCCCCGCCTACGCGGGCGATCCCGGCCCCGGACTCGGCGGTCCCGGCGCTGCCGCGGGCGACCCTCGCCCCGGCGGTCCCGGTGCTCTCGGCTCCGTCCCCGCCGGCTCGGGCGGCCCTGCCGGCGCGGGCGACGCTCCTTCCGGCGCCGCCGCCGGTGTGGTGCGGGGCGATGTCGCGGGTGGGTCGCTCGGTGGCGGGATTCCCGCCTATCCCGCCGCCGAGCGGGCCGTGCGGGCGCTGGCCGAGGCCGTGCGGTACGGGCAGTGGCGACGGCAGGCCGCCGAGCCCGGGCGGGTGCCCGAGTTCGAGGACATCGACGAGGGCGGGGCCGCCGCGCAGATCGAGCGCGTACTTGGGGAGGAGGGGGACGCCCGGGGCGCCACCCTCGACGCCGACGCGGCGCGCGAACTGCTCGGGCGGTACGGGATCGACGTACTGCCCACCCTTCCCGCGCCCACCCCCGACGACGCCGTCCTCGCCGCCGCCCGGCTCGGGTATCCCGTCGCCCTCAAGACGACCGCCCCCCACCTGCGCCACCGCCCCGACCTCGGGGGCGTACGGCTCGACCTGGCGGGCGAGGAACAACTCCGTACCGCGTACGCCGAATTGACCGAGGCGCTCGGCAAGCCCGCCGAGCTCCAGCCGGTCGTCCAGGCGATGGTGCCCCGCGGCGTCGACACCGTCGTCCGCTCGGCCATCGACCCGGCCGTCGGCGCCGTGCTCTCCTTCGGGCTCGCCGGAGCCGCCTCCGAGCTGCTCGGGGACATGTCCCACCGCCTCATCCCCGTCACCGACCGGGACGCCACCGCCATGGTCCGCTCCATCCGCACCGCCCCGCTCCTCTTCGGCTGGCGCGGCTCCGCCCCCGTCGACACACCCGCCCTGGAGGAACTGCTGCTGCGGGTCTCCCGGCTCGTCGACGACCACCCCGAAGTGGTCGCGATCACGCTGGAGCCGGTGGTCGTCGCCCCGCACGGCCTCTCCGCGCTCGGTGCGACGGTCCGGCTGGCCCCGCCCCCGCCCCGCACGGACCTCGGTCCCCGCAGCCTTCCGAGCTACTGAGACCCGCCTAAACCGGCCCCGGAGCGTCCCGGAGCGCCCCTTCCGACGGATTAGGATGGAGTCCATGGCGAAGACCGGTACGACGACCCAGGGGCTGCGCACGGCGATCGAGCGCAGCGGCTACTACCCGGCCCTCGTGGCCGAGGCGGTGGAGGCCGCCGTCGGCGGCGAGGCGATCGCGTCGTACCTGGTGCACCAGGAGACCACGTTCGACTCCAACGAGGTCCGTCGCCATGTCACGGTCCTCGTCCTGACCGCCAACCGCTTCATCGTCAGCCACACCGACGAGCAGGCGGCCGACACCAGCTCCCCGACGCCGTACGCGACGACGTCCACCGAGTCGGTCAAGCTGGACCGGATCTCCTCCGTCGTCGTCAGCCGCGTCGTCGCCAACCCCGAGTCGTACACGCCCGGCACCCTGCCCCGTGAGGTCGTCCTCACCATCGGCTGGGGCGCCGTCTCGCGGATCGACCTGGAGCCCGCCGCCTGCGGCGACCCGAACTGCGACGCCGACCACGGCTACACCGGCAACGCCACCGCCGACGACCTCAGCCTGCGCGTGAGCGACGCCGGAGACGGCCCGGACACCGTGCGCCAGACCCTCGCCTTCGCCCAGTCGCTCTCCGAAGCCACCGCGGCGACCCGCTGATGGTCCAGCCCACCGCCGTCACCTCCGGCTGGCCGGACGAACCCGTCCCGCTCGACCCCGCCACGGCGCCCGTCCCCGAGTACGGCAGGGGCTCGCTGGCCGATGTCCTCCCGACGCTCGTCGCCGGCCAGGGCGCACCCGGTTTCGAGGCCCGGATCGCCGAGCTGTCCCCCGCCGACCGGAACTGCGTCTTCCTGATCGACGGACTCGGCTGGGAGCAGATCAAGGCCCACCCGGACGAGGCCCCGTACCTCACCTCGCTCCTCGGCACCTCGCGCGGCGGCACGGGCCGTCCGATCACCGCCGGTTTCCCGGCCACCACGGCGACCTCGCTCGCCTCGGTGGGCACCGGCCTCGTCCCCGGCGCGCACGGGCTGCCCGGCTACACCGTCCGCAACCCCGACACGGGCGAGCTGATGAACCAGCTCCGCTGGAAGCCGTGGACCTCGCCTCAGGTCTGGCAGCCGTACCCCACCGTCTTCCGGCTCGCGCACGAGGCGGGCATCCACACCGCCCAGGTCTCCTCGCCGATCTTCCAGGACACTCCGCTCACCAAGATCGCGTTGAGTGGCGGAACGTTCCACGGCCGGCTCTCCGGCGAGGAACGGATGGACTTCGCCGCCGAGCAGCTCGCCGGTGGGCACCGCTCCCTGGTCTACACGTACTACAGCGAACTCGACGGGGCCGGACACCGCTTCGGCATCGACTCCGACGCCTGGCGCGGGCAGCTGATGTTCGTCGACCGGCTCGTGCAGCGCCTCGCCGAGCAGCTGCCGCCCCACTCGGCCCTGTATGTCACGGCCGACCACGGCATGGTGGACATCCCCTTCGACGACCAGCACCGTATCGACTTCGACGAGGACTGGGAGCTGCGCGCCGGCGTCGCCCTGCTCGGCGGCGAGGGCCGCGCCCGCCATGTCTACGCGGTGCGGGGAGCCGAGGCCGACGTGCTGACGTGCTGGCGGGAGGTGCTCGGCGAGCAGTTCTGGGTGGCGAGCCGCGACGAGGCCATCGCGCTCGGCTGGTTCGGCGACGCGGTCGACGAGCGTGTGTACGGCAGGATCGGCGACGTGGTCGCCTCGGCCCATGACGATGTCGTCATCACCGCCTCCGTCAACGAGCCCCACGAGTCGGCGATGGTCGGTATGCACGGATCGATGACGCCGGCGGAGCAGCTGGTGCCGCTCATCGAAGTCCGTTCCTGACTCCGCACCCCGTACTCCGCCCCCTCACCCACGACCTGAAAGGTCCTCGACCTCCCATGCCCGAGCTGTTCTTCTCCGGAACGACGGACTGCGGAAAGAGCACTGACTTCCTTGGGTGTCCGCCATCTTCCGGCCGTGTCGCGGCCGGAGTCGTGCGGGGTGCTTCCACGGCTGCTCGTCTGGGATGTGCCCGTCGTCGTTCTTCCCGAAAGGCCCTGTCGTCCTGATGTCTGAGCTGGCGTTCTTCTCCGGGACGATGGACTGCGGGAAGTCGACTTTGGCGCTCCAGATCGCGCACAACCGCTCGGCGCGGGGTCTGCAGAGCGTGATCTTCACGCGCGACGACCGTGCGGGGGAGGGCAAGCTGTCGTCGCGCCTCGGGCTGGTGATTGAGGCGGTGGAGGCCGCACCGGAGCTGGATCTCTACGGCTACGTGGTGGACCTCATGTCGCGGGGCGGCAAGGTCGACTACGTGATCGTGGACGAGGCACAGTTCCTGTTGACGGAGCAGATCGACCAGCTGGCCCGGATCGTGGACGATCTGAACCTCGACGTGTTCGCCTTCGGCATCACCACCGACTTCCGCACGAGGCTCTTCCCCGGCTCGCAGCGGCTGATCGAGCTGGCGGACCGCGTGGAGCAGCTTCAGGTCGAGGCGATGTGCTGGTGCGGCGCCCGTGCCACCCACAACGCGCGCACGGTGGGTGGGGAGATGGTCGTCGAGGGCGAGCAGGTCGTGGTGGGTGATGTGGGCGGGGCCGCGGAGGTCATCGGGTACGAGGTCCTCTGCCGCCGGCATCACCGGAAGCGGATGACGAGCGCGGGGGCGCGAGCGGCGGCTCTGTCACCCGACGTCCTGCCGGTCACGTCGGGCTGATCCGCGCGGCCCGCGAGCCGGGGTGTCTGACGACCTGACCACCGCGCCGCGGAACGAGCTGCGCGTCGATCGCCGGACGCCCGGGGCGGGGCACCGCGATCGACAGCCCGGGGAGGGAACGACAGCCCCGCGTGACCGCGTCGAGATCGTCGCGGCCGACGCCGCCGCACGAGCGGTTCCTCGGCCCGGCGACCCGAGCGGTGACGAAGAACCTCCCCGCGGCCGCCACGGGAGCCTGCCGCTGGCAGGACGGCGCAAGGACCGTCGGCTGCGTCGGGAGCCGTCCGGAGTCTTCCGTTGGGCGAGCGCGAGCCGCCGCGCTCCGCGCCGCGGTCGGCTTGGCGGGCACCAGAGCCTGGGGGCTGCGGCCGGCGCCACCGTACTTGCGCGACGTGGTCCCGGTCCGAGCGGCGGGAGGGCGCCCCAGTAAGCTACCGGTCGGTAATTCAAGGGGGAGTTCTCGTCCGAGGACTCTGGGTTCGCGCCGCCGGTCGACCAGCCGTGACGCACGCGCGGGCCCTCGACATAGGACGCATATGCAACACCGTATGACGCGGCACGCCGCCGCGTTTCTTACGCTCCTGGCAGTCTTTCTCTGCCTGGGCCTGGGGGAGAAGACCGCGGTCGCCGCGACGGGCATCGAGAACCGTCAGGCGGCGACCTCCGCGGCCGAGCGGATCGCGGCCATCGTCAGAGCAGCCGCCAAGTACTCCGGGTGCGGCTCCAAGCCGCTGCTGGAGAAGCCCGCCTGCTACCGGGAGTTCGCCGACAAGGCCGTCCGCGTCGGCGCCGGGGTGGGCCTTGCCGCGTACGGCATCCACTACCTGCACAAGGACACCGAGCAGCATTTCAAGAACCTGCGCAAGGAGATCGCCGGGTTCGAGCAGTTGAAGGAGGCGGTCAAGAAGGACCCGGCCACGATCACCGACCCGGCAACGCGGGCCGAGGCGGAGAAGCGGATCCGCGCCGCGTACGGGGCCGCGCAGAAGGACGTCGACCACCGGCTGGCGAAGGTCAACGAGACCATCCAGACGATCGTGATGTTCGCCGAGGTGACCGTCGCCTTCCTTCAGGTGATCTTCGCGCTGGCGGCCATCGTCGGCGATCCGGAGTTCCAGAAGGCCGCCACCTCGCTCAGGAACGGCCTGAAGGGCATGGGCGAGGATCTCGACCGGATCAACGCCGGCCTGAGCCAGATGAGCCGGGGCCTCGACGACATGAACAAGGCGATGGGTCAGGTCAACGGTGCGCTGGACCAGATGAACCGGGGGATCGGTCAGGCCAACAAGGGCATGGAGGAGATGAACCGGGGGATCGGCCAGGCCAACAAGGGCATGGACGAGCTCAACAAGCACGTCCCGGGTATCAAGAAGGGCGCCGAGAAGCTTCGCGAGCTGCCCGGCATCGAGTTCGACTTCTCCCACATCAAGGACGCCTGGAGCTCCGGCGGTTCCGGGCTCGACGCCGACGAACAGCAGCGGCGCATGGGCCTGTTGCTCGACCTCCTGCCCGGCATCGGGGACGGCAAGGGCATCGTCGAGGCCGTCACCGGCAAGGACCTCGCCACGGACGAGGAACTGAGTGGGCTGGACCGGGCCACGGGTGCGCTGGTCGTGCTGCGCTGGCTCAAGGCCGGCAAGAAGGCCCTCTCAGGCGACGACGTGCGGGACGTCCGCAAGGCCACCTGCGTCGCCGGCAGCGTCGACGGCAACAGCTTCCCGGCCGGAACCCAGGTCCTGATGGCCTCGGGCGCCGCCGTGCCCATCGAGTGGGTACGCGAAGGCGATGAGGTCCTGGCCACGGACCCCGAGACCGGTCTCACCGGGCCCCAACCCGTGACCGACCTGATCACCGGCTCGGGGGAGAAGCGCCTGGTCACCCTGACCGTGGACACCGACGGCGACGCGGGCGACCGCACGGACACCGTCACGGCGACGGACCGTCACCCGTTCCGCACCATGGGCCCCGACGGGTGGAGCGACGCCGTCGACCTCACTCCTGGAACGTGGCTGCGGACCGACACGAGCAAGGCGGTGCGGGTCACTGCGGTCGGCACGAGTACCGGGCACCAGACGGTCCACAACCTCACCGTCGCCCGGCTGCACACCTACTACGTGCTCGCCGGAAGCACGCCCGTCCTGGTCCACAATGCCAAGAAGAACAAGTGCAGCCTGGAGATCGACCACGTCGGCCAGGTGGACCAGGACTGGGTCACCAAGGGCGCTCACGTCAACATGAAGGACGGCATGGAAGTGGCCCTGCGCCCGGACGGCAAGGGCGGCATCCGTGGTGAGGCGGTCCGCTTGTCGCGCGGGACCGCCACCCAGAAGCAGGTCGATGCCGTCGTCGCGGCGATCAAGTCCGACCCCAAGGTGCGCGCGGACATGATCAGGGTGACGAAGGGCGCCAAGGAGGTGTTCGAGTCCAGCGCCAAGGCCATGAAGGAAGGCCGCAACCCGCAGTGGCGCTTCAGCAACGACCGGTCGGCCGAGCTGCAGGCGCTGATCGAGGCAATGGAGAAGATGTAGATGTCCGACCTGGATTTCTACGCCCACTTCGCCACCCGCGGCGATGTTCTGGGCCTGGGCGTCGGTGCGCAGCCTGCCGAGTGGGCGGAGCGGCTGGGGGCCGACTACGTCGACGACGTGGACGGGGCGCTCATGCGCCGGGACTACGGGCTCGTGGAGCTGTCGTTCCAGGAGGCGGAGGGGTCCTGGCCCTGCTTCGGAATCAGCGTCCAGGTGCACCGGTTGCGGTGGGACGCGGAGTCGGCTGTGCCGACGGCCCTACGGAGCTCATACGGCGCCTTTGCCTCTCCGGTGCGCTTCGAGGACCTGACCGCGGCGATCGACGATCTCGGCTGCTCGGTCGAGCCGGATGACGACGCGACGGCCACCGACTTCCGCCGCTATCGGGTCCCCGAGTCCGGTGCGCGGCTCATCGTCCGGATGGACGTCGACGCCCAGGGACTGACGGGCGATCTGTGGAGCCTCAGCGTGTCTCCCGCCTGGTGGCGCGAGACCGGCTGACCGAGGCGGGCCCCGGCCGACATCCGTCGGTCGGGGCCCAGACAGATCGGGGCGCTTGCCGGTACGGGGCGCGCACCGCACACGACGTACGACCGGCAACGGGACGGCCGTTAAAGGCGCCCGCACACCCTCCCCGCATGATGGTCAGCCGACCGGGTGAAGGGGGGAGGCGGTGCTTACGAGGACAGCGCGGTGAGCAGGACCTCGGCGTCCTGCGTGCTCAGCGGTGTGACGGTGGGGGCGGTGGTGGTGCTCACGGCGGTCTCTTCCTTCATGAGGGGTGGGGCGTGGGGGGATGGATCTTCGAGGGGGCACGGAGGTTCAGCGCAGCCCGGCCGGGACCGGCGGGGCGTCGGCCCGGACCTGGCCGACAGCGGCTCCGTCGGCGGCTCCGTCGACAGCGCCGTCCGCGGATCCGGCTGCGGCCTCCGCCCGGATCGACGCGGCGGCCCGGGTCCGCCGGTCCAGGAACGCGGCGAGGAGGGCCAGCAGGAGCGCGGTTCCGGAGAGAAGCGCGCCGACCCAGTTCGGGGCGGTGAAGCCGAGGCCCGAGGCGATGACGACACCGCCGAGCCAGGCTGCCAGGGCGTTGCCGAGGTTGAAGGCGCCGATGTTGGCGGCCGACGCGAGGGTCGGGGCCTGCTTCGCCTGGTCCAGGACCCACTTCTGCAGCGGGGGGACGGTGGCGAAGCCCAGCGCGCCGATCAGCGTGAGCGTGACCGCGGCGAGGACCTTGTCGTGGGCGGTGGCCGTGAAGGTCAGCAGCGTCAGGGACAGCGCGCCGAGAGCCACGAACAGCATGGGCATCAGGGCGCGGTCGGCGAACCTCCCGCCCAGCAGGTTGCCGAGGAACATGCCGATGCCGAAGAGGACGAGCAGCCAGGTCACGGCGCCTTCGCTGTAGCCGGCGACCTCGGTCATCATCGGGGTGATGTACGTGACGGCCGCGAACACGCCTCCGTAGCCGAGGACCGTCATCGCCATGGCGAGCCAGACCTGGACGTTCCTGAAGGCGGCGAACTCGGTGCGGACGCCCGAGGTCTCCGGCCGTCCCGTCTCGGGCACGAGCCTGGCCACGCCGAGGAAGCCGACCACACCGAGCGCCGCGACGAGGGTGAAGGTGACGCGCCAGCCGGCCGCCTGGCCGATGTAGGTGCCGAGCGGGACGCCGACGACGTTGGCGACGGTCAGGCCCATGAACATCAGCGAGATCGCCGACGCCTTCCTCTCCGGGGCGACCAGGCCCGCGGCGACGACCGAGCCGATGCCGAAGAACGCGCCGTGGGCGAGGGAGGCCACGATCCGGCCGATCAGCATCACGCCGAAGGAGGGGGCGACGGCGGAGAGCAGACTACCGACGATGAAGAGGCCCATGAGGAAGAGAAGCATCTTCTTGCGGGACACCTTGGTGCCGAGCACGGTCAGGAGCGGGGCGCCGAACACGACACCGAGGGCGTAGCCGGTCACCAGCCAGCCGGCCGTGGGAATCGTGACCCCGAAGTCGCCGGCGACCTGGGGCAGCACACCCATGATCACGAACTCGGTGGTGCCGATTCCGAAGGCCCCGATGGCCAGGGCCAGGAGCGCGAGAGGCATGGTGGAGCACCTTCCAGAATGATTGCAGAGGGGCGTTGCACGCTTTGACAATAATTGCAGACGCTGGCTAAGCGCAAACGGATGGTATTGCGGGCGGTGAATACCGCCGTATGCAGCGACCTGTCTCCGCCGGTCCCGCGGCGGTGGCACCTCGTGTTCACCTCGGGTGTGCCGGAAGACCGCCTTCTGATCGGATGCGAGACGCCCGGCTCGGCGGTAATGGCGCTCTGCCCGTGACGTGGACGTGAACACCGGGCCTACGCGCGACCGCGCGCCGCCCGACACACCCCGGAGGACGTGTGCCCCCTGCTGCCGAGACCGTGCCCGATCAGGGCGAAGGCGCGCGCGCCGAGGGCGAGCGTCCCGGCGTGGCGACCGGGACGGGGAAGCGCTCGCGGCGGTACCTCGACCGGGCCCGCCACAGCATCCGCGTCCGGGCCGCCGTCGCGGCCGGCCTGCTGACGTCCCTCGTCTTCTGCCTCGGCACGCGGCTCGCCGGCAGCTATCCGTTCGGGTCCACCACCCGCAACACCGTCGACCTCGGGCAGCAGTACCTGCCCTTCCACGCCCACTGGCGCAAGGTCCTGCTCGGCGAGGCCGACGGCGATCTGTTCCTCAACTGGAGCGCGGGATTCGGGTCGAACTTCCTCGGCGACTACGGCACGTACCTGAGCAGCCCGTTCGACCTGATGGTCGTGTTCTTCCCGGCCGACCGCCTGGAACTCGCCCTCTACGCCATCACCGCCGCCAAGATCACCGCCGCCGGTGCGGCCATGGCGGTCCTGCTGCTCAGGCTGCGCCGCGGGCCCTGGCCGGTGGCGGCCGTGCTGGGCGCGGCGTACGCACTGAGCGGCTGGACCCTCAACTACGGCGCCACCGTCCCGATGTGGCTCGACGGGCTGCTCGCCTTCCCCCTGCTCTGCCTGGTGGGGGAGTGGGCCCGCACCGCGCGCCGTCCCGTCCTCGGTCCGCTCGTCGTCGCCCTCGCCTGGTTCGCCAACTTCTACACCGCGTACATGGCGACCCTCGGCGCCGCCATCGTCCTGACCGTCCGTCTGCTCACGGCCGACACGACGGCACGCCGGCGCCTGGCCGGACTGCTGCGCGCCGCCCGCTCCGTACTCCTCGGCATCGCTCTCGCCTCCCCGCTCATCCTGGTGATCTTCCTGGCCACCCGGGTCGCCGACCCGACCCCCCAGGTGACGTTCGCCCCCGTCGCCTGGACCGAGGTGTTCGCCCGCCTTCTCCCGGCCACGGCCAGCGTCGCCACCCCCGCCCTCTTCATCGGCACCCCGGCCCTCGCGCTCGCGCTGACGCTGCCCTTCAACAGCGCCGTGGCCCCCAGGCTCCGTAGCGCCTGGACGGCCGCGATCATCCTGGTCGCACTCTCGCTCCAGTGGGGCCCCACCCACCTTCTCTGGCACGCGGGCGCCTCGCCCAACGGGCTGCCGTACCGTCAGACCTTCGTACTCTGCGGGCTGCTGCTCATCGCGGCCTGGCTGTCCACCGCCCGCGGACTGCCCCCGCCGCGCGCTCTCCTCGGCGGGGTGGCACTCCTCGCCGCCCTCGCCTTCTCGGCCCGCGGCAGCCTCGTCGTCGACCGCTGGACCTACCCCGCCTTCGCCGCCGCCCTGGCCCTCGCGGTGCTCGCCGCCGTCGCCGTCCTGCTCGCCCGGCGGTACGCGGCCGGAGCCCGGGCCCTGCCGATCCTGGCGGTCGCCCTCCTCGTCGTGGCCCAGGCCGGGGAGACCGCGTTCACCGGAGGCAGGATCGCGGAGCAGGAGCTGAGCAAGGTCCAGTGGAACCCGCGCCTCGGACCCTGGCAGGAGGACATGGCGCGCGCCGTGGAGGCGAAGGACGCCTGGCCGCGCCACCGTACGGATCCCGGTGAGATCCCGGGCGGCAACGACGTCCTGCTCGTGGGCGGCCAAGGAGCCGAGTACTACTCCAGCCTCACGGCGGACACGTACGCGCGCACCCTCTCCGCGCTCGGCTTCGGCTTCTGGGCCAAGGGCCGCCACCCGGTCACCCTCGACAACCCGGTGACCGACGCGATCTTCTCCGTCGGCACCCGGATGCGCTCCACGCCTTCGGTGCCGGTCACGCCGGACACCCTGCCCGAGGGGGCGATCACCGTCACCGACTCGCCCGTGCCGCCGCTCGTCACGGTCCGTCCGGACGTCAGGCTGCCCGCGCGCGACGCCGCCTTCGGCGACTCCCCCTTCGCCAACCAGGAGTCGCTGCTCGGCTCGACCGTGTACACCGTGCCGGACCGGCTCCGGCGTACGGACGGTCCCGGAGGCGTCACCACGCTGAACGCCTCGTGTCCCGCGGGCAGTCAGGTCTGGCTCTGGGCACCCGAGCTCAAGGGCGCGGCCGCCCTGGCCGGGCAACCGCCCGTGACCTACTTCGGCGGACTGCCGTCGGTCCAGGGCCCGATGCAGACGCTCGGCGCGGTCCCGGCCTCCGGCGCCGTACAGATCGAACTGCGCGGCGACGCGCGGGCGTCCTCCCTGCCGAGGGAGCCCGTGGCCTGCCTGGACCGTGAGCGCCTCGACACCGCCGTACAGCGGCTGACGGCGACCGGCGCCACCTCCGTACAGGTCTCCGGTCACACGCTCACCGCCGAACTCCCGGCGGGCAGCAGGGGCACGGCCCTCATCGCCGTCCCGCGCATCTCCGGTTGGAGCTGCGCAGCCGGGGACGCCTCGCCGGCCCCCGCGCAGAGCCACCTCGGCCTCCTGGCCGTCCCGATCGACTCCACGGCGACCTCGGTCAGCTGCACCTTCCGTCCTCCGGGGCTGCGCCTGGGCGGCGCGATCGCCGCCGTAGCGCTGCTCGTCCTGCTCGCGCTCGGCTTCCGGCACCGGTTCGCACGCAGGGCGACAAGAGTTCATCTGGAGGCCACATCGGGCTCCACCGACGGGAGATGACGGTGGATACGCTGCCCGCCCGGCCGGCGTCCGCCCTGGTGAAGACCGTGAGCCGAGTCGCCTGAGTGATCGATTGCCTGTCAGTACATCTGGTTGAGTGTGGGGATTCCGAGTGCCGAAGTTGTCCGTCATCGTCCCGTTCCACAATGTCGGGATCTATGCGTCCGACACCATGCGAAGCCTCGCGAACAACGCGGACCCGGATTCCGAGTTCCTGCTGATCGACGACTGCTCGACGGACGAGACGCCCCACGTCCTCGACCGCTGGCAGAGCCGCATCCCGAACGCCCGGGTCATCCGTCACGAGTCCAACCTCGGCGTGGCCCAGGCCCGCAACACCGGGATCGACGCGGCCACCGGCGACTACCTCACCTTCCTCGACGGCGACGACTGGTACGCCCCGGGCCATCTGCGCGCCATGGTCCGCGGCATCGAGGCCCTCGGCTGCGACTTCGCCCGCACCGACCACGTACTGTCCACCGGCACGAAGCGCGCCATCCGGTACGCCCCCGCCAAACGGCGCGAGACGGTGATGGATCCGCGCGACGGCATCGCGCCCTC
>NZ_JBHUYJ010000085.1:0-4259 GCF_042668715.1 Streptomyces sp. NPDC057271 | reverse complement strand
CTCCAGCATGGTGACGATGGTCGACTACCCCTTCGTCCCCTTCGGGATCTACAGCGGCCGGCTCTTCGAGAACGGCGAGTCCCGCTTCGAGACGAAGCTGCGCACCGCCGAGGACCGGCTCTGGATCTGGCGCCTCCACCTGAAGGCCACCACCTACGCGGCCCTCAGCCTGCACGGAGTCTTCTACCGGCGCGGTGTCACCACCTCGCTCACCCAGATCACCGACAACCGCCAGCTCGACTTCATCCCGTCGTACGACCTCCTGCTCGACGAGGTGTCCGCCGACCGCGACGCCGACCGCTTCCTGCCCAAGGCGGTCCGCACGTACTGCGCCATGATCGCCTTCCACATGGGCAAGGCCGACCAGTACGAACCGGCCGTCAGCAGGCGACTCAGGCGGAACGTGACCGAAGCCCTGCGACGGATGCCGCAGCAGGTGCTCGACGAGACGCTGGCGACGATGGACCCCGCGCGCAGCACCCTGCTCCGCGGCCTGCGCGCCACCGGAAGGACGGCCTGACCCCATGACCGCCACGACAGCGAAGAGCATGACCGCGCGTATCCAGATCTTCGAGGTGTCCACGCTCTACGGCGCGGCCACGCTCGCGGCGGCGATCGACGCCGGCCGGTTCGGCGCCCCCGCCGACGCCCGACGGATCCTGCTCGTGTCGAACAACGCGGCGATCCCGGAGACCTCGCTGCGCCTGGAGACGATGACCGGCTACGACCGGATCGCCTCCCGCTTCGACGAGGTGATCGACTGGAACGAGGCCATCCACCCGCACCACCCGGCCACCTGGGCGCCGCGCCTGGAGGAGGCGCCGCTGTGGCAGCGGGTGTTCCGGACGGCGTGGGAGCTGGGCACCGCACCGGTCGAGTTGATCGTCGAGTCCATCCAGGTCAACCCGGCAAAGGCGCTCGCGGCGGTCTTCGCCGAGAGCACCGTCGAGGTCTACGCCGACGGCCTGATGAGCTACGGGCCGACGCGCGAGGAGCTGCCGCAGTCGATCGCCTGCCGGATCGGACGGCTGCTCCACCTCGACCTGGTGCCCGGTCTGCGCCCGCTGCTGCTCTCCGAGTACGGCGTCGAGCCCGAACTCGTACCCGACGAGGCGTTCCGGGGGATCCTCTCGGAGATCGCCGAGGCGGCCGAGGGCGACCAGCAGGTCACCGCGGCGGTCGAGGCCGAGCCGACGGCCCTTCTCCTCGGCCAGTACCTCGCCTCGCTCGGCATCCTCACCGCCGACGAGGAGGAGGAGCTGCACATCCGGATGCTGCGTGGTGCCGCGGCCGCCGGACACACGTCGGTGATCTTCAAGCCGCACCCGACCGCGCCCGCCCGCTACGGCACGGCGCTGAACGAGGCCGCCGACGACGCCGGCGTACGGCTGACCGTCCTGGACGGTCCGCTGCTCGCCGAGACGTTCTACGAGCGCTGCCGGCCGACGCTGGTCGTCGGCTGCTTCTCGACCGCGATGGTCACCGCGTCCGTCTACTACGGCGTCCCCATCGCCCGGGTGGGCACGGACACGCTCCTGGCCCGGCTCACACCGTACGAGAACAGCAACCGCGTGCCCCTGACCGTCGTGGACCACATCGTGCCCGACCTGGAGAGCGGTACGGGACCGGCCGTCCCAGGAGCCGGGCCGGAGACCCTGACGCCGCTGGTCCGAGCGGTGGGCTTCTGCATGCAGTCCAGGCTCCATCCGCTGCTGCGCGACGAGACCGCGACGTTCCTGGAGCGGCACCGGGGGAACGCGGACATGGTGCGGTACTTCGACGTCGAGCGACTGACGAAGCTCGGCCTGCCCGGCGGCGATCCGGCCGGCCCGGCAGGCGGAGCCCGGCTGCGCCGGACCCTGACGCGCAGTGGCAGGAGCTGAACCCCGGGGCTCGACCGGTCCAGGCCCGGCCGATCCCGGGTGCTCGGGGCCGGGCGCCCAGCCCCGGGACCCGCGGGCGGGACCGAGCCGGGGACGGCGGTCCGGTCCCGTGGTGTCCGCTCGGTCAGTTCGCCGAGTGGACGATCGTGAAGACCGCCCCCTCCGGGTCCGCCACCAGCGCGCTCCGGCCCGCCGCGCCCTCCCTGGGCGGCCGCAGCACATGGCCGCCCAGCTCGGTGACGAGACGGGCGGCCGCGTCGGCGTCGGTGACCTCGAAGTACGTCAGCCAGTGCGCGCCCCGGTCCCGGGGGAGCGCGGTGCCGACGCCGTGCAGGGCCGCCACCGGACGTCCGTCCAGGTGGAGGGTCAGATAGTCGAAGTCGGCCGAGACGACCGGCTCGGCCTCGTACCCGAACACCGACCGGTAGAACTTGGAGATCGCCGACGTCTCGTACGTCAGGAGTTCGTTCCAGACCGGCGTTCCCGGGGGGCCCTCGGCCGCCGTTCCCTGGTGCATCCCGGCCTGCCAGACGCCGAAGACGGCGCCGACCGGATCCGAACAGATCGCCATCCGGCCGGCCTCGCCCGCGTCGAGCGGGCCGACCGCGACCGTGCCGCCGCAGCAGCGGATGGTCTCCGCGGTCTCGTCGGCGTCGTCGGTGGCCAGATAGGTGGTCCAGGCGACCGGCAGATGCCGGTCGGGAGGCAGCTGGCCGATGCCCGCCACCTCCCTGCCGTCGAGCAGGGCGCGGACATACGGACCGAGCTGCTGCGGACCGGGCTCGAACTCCCAGCCGAAGAGCCCGCCGTAGAACTCCTGCGTCGCGTCAATGCCGTGCACCATCAAACTCACCCAACAGGGTGCACCGGGTGTGCGCCGAGTCGCCTCGGTCATCGTCACTCTCTCCTCGGACCATCGTCGTGGCCGTGCGGGGGACCGAGCGTGCGCACGAACTCGTACGGGTGGGTGGGAGCGGGGCCCTCGGGCTCCGCAGCGGGTTCCTGCCCGCCGTTCACCCGCCGTACACGCGCCTCGGTGGCGCGCCCCGTGCAGATGCTCGCACCCCTGAGCCCTTCTCGCGCCACGGCCGCGCCGTCGTGCGGTCGCCGCGCCGTCCTGGCGTCGCCGTGGAACGGTCCGGGAAGGTGCTCCCGGGCAGCACGAGCTGCGCGAGGATGGCACCCATGAAGCCCATCATCACCGCAGGCGAACTCGCGAGCGATACGGCCGGGGCCCGGCGCCCGGTCCTCCTGGACGTCCGCTGGCAGCTCGGCGGCCCGCCGGGGCTGCCCGACTACGAGGCCGGGCACATCCCCGGTGCGGTCTACGTCGACCTGGACACGGAACTGGCCGGGCCGCCCGGCAGCGGCGGCCGGCATCCGCTGCCGGACCCGGAGGTCTTCGGTGCGGCGATGCGCCGGGCGGGCGTCTCGGCGGACGCTCCGGTCGTCGTCTACGACGGGGGGCTCGGGTGGGGCGCCGCCCGGGCCTGGTGGCTGCTGCGCTGGACGGGCCACACCGACGTACGGGTCCTGGACGGCGGCCTCGCGGCGTGGACGGCCGCAGGGCACGAGCTGTCGAAGGAGACCCCGGAGCCCGAGCCGGGCGACTTCGTGCCGTACCCGAGCGACGTAGGGCTGCTGGACGCCGACGGGGCGGCGGCGCTGGCCCGCTCCGGGCTGCTGCTCGACGCGCGGGCGGCGGAGCGGTACCGGGGTGACGTGGAGCCGATCGATCCGGTCGGCGGTCACATCCCGGGCGCGGTCTCGGCACCGACCACCGGGAACGTGGACGAGGACGGCCGTTTCCTCCCGGCGCGGGCGCTGGCGGCCCGCTTCGCCGCGCTCGGTGCCCAGGAGGACGGCGGGGTCGGCGTGTACTGCGGCTCGGGCGTCTCGGGCGCGCACGAGGTGCTCGCCCTCGCGATCGCGGGCATCCCCTCCGCGCTCTACGCGGGCTCCTGGTCGGAATGGTCGAACGACCCCACGCGCCCGGTCGCCAAGGGCGCGGACCCGCAGTAGCCGCGCGGGGACGAGGTCGGCGGCCGGACGCCGTCGGCGGGCTCCCCGCCCCTGAGCGCGCGAGAAGGGGCCCGTACCTTCGCCGGACGCTGTCGGTCGAATCGACCGACAGCGTCCATCGCCGGTGCGGGCCCCTTCTCGTACGGGCTCAGTCCTGCTTCTTCCTTCGCGTGCCGAAGACGATCTCGTCCCAGCTCGGGACCGCCGCTCGGCGGCCCGGGCGGACGCCGTCCGCCTCTGCCTGACGGTCCGTCGTGCCGGTGAGACGGTCGCGGTGGCCCGAGACCGCGCGCGGCATCAGGACGTCGGCGTAGGCCGAGCCGGCTCCGACCGAGGCCGCGGGGGCCGGCGGCT
>NZ_JBHUYJ010000084.1:33335-34887 GCF_042668715.1 Streptomyces sp. NPDC057271 | reverse complement strand
CTCGGGCCCGGTGACACCACCCCCCAGGTCATCCGTTCGACAGGGGGACACAGTCATGCCGGGCCCGGAGGCCAGCGGCCCTCTTGCAGGACCGCGAAGAACATAACGGGGACCACGACACCCTCCCCGGAGGGCAGTGACGGCTCGGCCCGGCGGACGTCGACGGCACCGCCTCGGGGCCGTGGCGCCTGCCAGGGCGACCTGCGACGGCTACACGCGGAGCCGTGACGGTCCGGCCCGGGCGAACCCCGACGGCACCACCCTCGGGGCCGTGGCGGTCCGGCCCGGCGGCTCGGCGAGAGCACCGGAGGACCCTGCTCACCCCTGGTGAGCAGGGACGACGAGAGCGTGGGGCGGTCAGTCGGGGCGGCCTCCCTCTCGGGGCTCCCGGCCGGTCTTCCCCAGTGCCTGGACGAGACCCGCGCGATCAGTGCCGAGCTTGCGGTAGACGGCGGACAGCAGCTGGGTCACGGCCGCGTCGTCGGCACCCAGCGCGGCCGCCGCGTCCTCGCCACGGACAGTGAGCTCGGCCGCGGTGTGCTCACGCGCGGTGAGTGTGTCCGTGCCGGCCGGGTGGAGGGTCCGGGGCCGGAGCCCGGCGGCGGCGAGCTCCGCCCTGGCCTCGTCCCCCAGTCCGTCCGCCCCGCACGTCTGGGCGGCCTCCAGGCCCCGGTAGAGGTAGTCGGCGGCCTCACCGGTGCGTCCGGTGCGGCGCAGCGCCCCTCCCAGGGCCACGAGGGAGCGGGCCAGCTCGTACGCGGCGGGCGACCGCTCCAGCCAGTCGACGGACTCCTCCAGGAGCTTCACGCGCTCGTCGCCGCCGACGACCTCGGCCGTCACGCGCAGCGCCTGGCCGATCGTGGAGGGCGCGCCGTACTGGCGGGCGCGGGCCACGGCCTCCAGGGCGGTCGCGGTGGCCCGCTCGGGGGTCTCCCGCGCCTCGGCGAGGGCGAGGTGGAGCTGCCAGGGGCACCAGGCCGGGTTGCGCATGCCGCGCGGGTCGAGGCGCCGGCCGACGGCGGCCAGCTCGGCCGCCGCCTCCTCGACGCGTCCCGTGGCGAGAAGCAGTTCGGCGTGGACGGTCTGGGAGTCGGGGAAGGTGACGGCGGCGGGGAACGGCTCGCCGAAGTCGTGGGTCCGGGCGATCCGCGCGGCCTCCTCGACCCGGCCGCGGGCGAGCAGCACCTCGATCGTGACACCGACGGCGTACCAGTGGGCGGGGGTGCGGGGTCCGACGCGCTCGGCGAGCCGCAGACCCGCGCGGACGAAGTCCTCCGCCTCGACGAGCCGGCCGCGGCGCAGCCGGATGTAGCCCTGAAGCGTGTACGCGAAGGAGAGGTGGGCGCCGCGCCAGCCCTGGCGCTCGAACTCGGCGGTGCCGGCCGCGAAGAGCTCCTCGGCGCGGCCGGGCCGGTCGGCGTAGAGGAAGGTGAGGGCGACCAGGACCGGAACCTCGAAGCCCCGGCTCTCGTCGGCCCAGCTGAGGCCGCCCTCCAGGGCGCGTTCGGCGTGCTCGACGGCGACGGAGGAGGGTTCGGCGCGCAGTGTGGCG
>NZ_JBHUYJ010000084.1:0-33325 GCF_042668715.1 Streptomyces sp. NPDC057271 | reverse complement strand
ATGGCGGTGAGCACCGGCACCTCGAAGCCGCGGTCCTCGTGCGCCCAGCTGAATTCCGTGCCCAGGGCCCGTACGGCGTGGTGCAGGACCACGTCGACCGGTTCCCCGCGCAGGCAGGCGTCCCAGGCGCGCAGGCCGATGACGTACCGCTCGGTGAGGTCGCGGCCGGTGAGCCGTTCGGCGAGCCGGGCCAGTCTGCGGGAGCGGGCGGGCGAGTCGGGTTCGTCGGCGCGGAAGGCGTCCCACATGAACTTCTCGGACTGCATGCGGAGCCGGCTGCGGGCGTCGGTGGTGAGCCGGGACTCGCGGCCGAGGAGTTCGGAGGCCTCGACGAGCCGGTCGCTGTGGGCGAGGACCTGGGAGAGGCGGTAGACGATGCCGTGGCGCAGCGCCGGGTCGGAGACGGGCTCCTCCAGGGCGGCGCGGAGGTGGTTGACGGTGGTGGCGGGCTCGGTGAGCAGGGAGGCGCTCCCGAGTTCGAAGAGGACGGCGGCGCGTTCCTCGTCGGCGGGAGGCTCGCGCAGGGCGCGGGCGAGGAAGCGGCGGGCCGCGTCGGGGGCTCCGGCGCGCAGGGTCTCGCGGGCGGCCTCGCGCAGATGGCCGACCACCCAGGGGTCGCCCTCCGGATGGGTCTCCAGAAGGTGGCGGGCGGCGGCCGTGGCGCCGAGTCCGGCGTCGATGACGCACCAGGCGGCCTGCCCGTGCAGCGCGACGCGGGTGGCGGCGGGGATGGCCCGGTAGACGGCGGTGGCGATCAGCGGGTGGACGAACTCGAGGGTCTCGGTGCCCGCGAGGACGCGCGCGTCGCGCAGGCGTCCGGCGCAGTCGGCGACCGCCTCGCCGCCCAGTCCCGCGACGGCGCCGGCGAGTTGGGGCGAGATCTCGGTGCCGAGGACTGCGCAGGCCCACGCGAGCCGGACGGTGGCGGTGCCGAGCCGTTCGAGGGTCGCCACGAGGCCGCTGCCCTTGACGGCGGCGGCGAGGTCGCGGAGTTCGTGGGCGGCCTCGGCCCGTGGTTCGAGGCCCCGGTCGCGGACCTTGGCGGCGAGTTCGACGGCCTCGAAGGGGTTGCCGGAGGTGACGGCCCAGCACTCGCGGCAGAACGTGTCGTCGGCGTGCGAGCCGACTTGGTCGCGGACGAGGCTCGCGATGGCGGAGGAGGTGAGGGGTTCGAGTCCGAGGGGTCGCCTGCCGGACCGGCGCCCGGTGAACTCGTCTCCACTGTCGGGGAGTTCGTCGGGGCGGTAGGCGACGACGAGAAGCATGGGCAGCTCCTCGGCGCGCGGCGCGAAGGCGGAGAGCCAGCCCAGGGACTCCGGGTCGGCCCAGTGGGCGTCGTCGAGGACGACGACGAGCGGGGCGCGCCGGACGGCCAGGTGGGTCAGGACCCAGTCGAGCCCGTCGCGCAGGCCCTGCGGGTCGGGCGGTCCGCCGTCGCCGGCGGCGCACAGCCCGAGGGCGGGGCCGACGATGTCGTACCAACTGCCCAGCTGAGCGCGGAGTTCGATGTCGGACGCCACGGCGAGCTGCGGCTGAAGGAGCTGCCGCGCGACGTGGAAGGCGACGCGCTGCTCCTGGTCGCCGCCGCGCGCCGCGAGCACGGTGCACCCCTTGTCGGCGGCGCGCCGGCGGATCTCGGCGAGCAGCGTGGTCTTCCCGAGGCCGGCGGGTGCGGCGTAGGCGAGGACTCCGCCGCGCGGCGTACGGGACGAGGCCGGGGTGCCGCGTCCCGTCGACGCGTACGCCCGAGGGGCCCGCGTCGCCGTCCCCTCCTGGGGTCCGGCCGGTTCGCCCGCACCGTGCAGGAGCCGCAACGGGGGTCCTTCCGGCGCGGCGGCGCCCTCGCGCGGGAGCCGGCCTTCCGGCGCCTCGGGCGAGGGTCCGCCCGGTTCCGGCGCCTCGCGCGGGAGCGGGACCCGTTCGTTCGGGTCGTACGGTTCCGGCCACGGCTCGTCGTCGCCGAGGCCGGTCAACTGGTTCAGCGCCTCTTCCGCCGCTGCGAGTTCCGACTCGCGCTCGAAGAGACCGAGTCCCCGGCGACCTGCCCTGCCACTGTGCACTGCCACGTTCTTCCACCCCCACGCCGGGGGCGCACACCCGGCGCGCGGATGAGTGCGGCCGGGCCGATGGGCCCCGCGAAGAACCCAGCGTACGCCCGTATACGCCCCCTGCGAGGGTCAGACGACGGACCGGTTCGGGTGTTCCGCGAGGTCCTTCAGCACGGCCAACGCCTCTTCCGATCGGGTGTGTTCGACGAAGAGGTGGTCGTGGTGGAATCCCGCCACGACATTGCAGCTCAGTCCGGCCCTGGCGAGTTCCCGCGAGACCGCCGCGGTCAGTCCGACCGCGTCGAGCGCGGAGTGGATCCGCAGCGTGATCCAGGCGGCCACGTAGTCGTACGCCAGACCGGCGTCGTCCGCCTCCTCCTGGCGTACGACCAACGTGAGCCCCTCGCTCTCGGCGACGGTGGCGATCGGGTCGACCCCAGCAGGAGCGGGGCCGTCCACGGTGGTGAAGACATAGCGGCCGGGGTTGAGCTCCGGCCGCATCCCGGCGACGAGCCGGGTCAGATCACGTTCTGCACTCATGATCGCCACCCTAGGACGGGTGGGATCGGGGCAGGGGCGCCGACGGCGTGTCAGGTCAGGTCAGGTCAGGTCAGGTCGAACTCGCCCGCGCGCGCGTTGACCACGAACGCCCGCCACTCGGCCGGCGTGAAGATCAACGAGGGCGCCTCCGGACGCCCTCCGTTCCGCATCGCGACGAAACCCCTCGACGAAGGCGATCTGGACGTCTCCCGCGCCCTGGCTGCCCGACCTGCAGTCGGCGCCGCTGAGGTCGAGTTCGGGCTTGTCCCCACCCGTGAAGGCCTGCTGAGTGGTGACGCTCTCCGCCACGTCCGTGCTCCTCCCGCATAGCGCGACGTCGTCGTCCGGGGCTCAGGGTAGCGAGCGGGGTGGGGCGCCGACAGACCTCAGGCGCCGGGCGGACGGTCGCCCACGAGCCACATGGCGAAGAACTGCGCGCCCCCTCCGTACGCGTGCCCGAGCGCCCTGCGCGCGCCGTCCACCTGACGCTCGCCCGCCTGCCCGCGCACCTGCAGCGCGGCCTCGGCGAAGCGGATCATGCCGGAGGCGCCGATGGGGTTGGTGGAGAGCACGCCGCCCGAGGGGTTCACCGGCAGGTCGCCGTCGAGTTCGGTCACCCCGGCCTCGGTGAGCTTCCAGCCCTCGCCCTCCTCGGCGAAGCCGAGGTTCTCCAGCCACATCGGCTCGTACCAGGAGAACGGGACGTACATCTCGACCGCGTCGATCTCGCGGCGCGGGTCGGTGATCCCGGCCTGCCGGTAGACGTCGGCGGCGCAGTCCTTGCCCGCCTGCGGCGAGACGAAGTCCTTCCCGGCGAAGAGCGTGGGCTCGCTGCGCATGGCGCCGCCGTGCACCCAGGCGGGCGGCCGGGGCGAACGCCCCGCGCCCGTCCGGTCGGTGAGGACCATCGCGCAGGCGCCGTCGGAGGACGGGCAGGTCTCGGAGTAGCGGATGGGGTCCCAGAGCATGGGCGAGGCCTGGACCTTCTCCAGAGTGATGTCGTGCTCGTGGAGGTGGGCGAACGGGTTCTTCAGCGCGTTGCGCCGGTCCTTGTACGCGACGAGGGAGCCGACGGTGTCGGGAGCGCCGGTGCGCCGCATGTAGGCGCGGACGTGCGGGGCGAAGAAGCCGCCCGCCCCGGCGAGCAGCGGCTGCTGGAACGGGACGGGCAGGGAGAGGCCCCACATGGCGTTGGATTCGGACTGCTTCTCGAAGGCGAGGGTCAGGACGGTGCGGTGGACGCGGGCGGCGACCAGGTTCGCGGCGACGAGTGCGGTGGACCCGCCGACGGAGCCGGCGGTGTGGACGCGGAGCATCGGTTTGCCGACCGCTCCGAGCGCGTCGGCGAGGTACAGCTCGGGCATCATCACGCCCTCGAAGAAGTCGGGGGCCTTGCCGATGACGACGGCGTCGATGTCCGCCCACCTCAGTTCGGCGTCCTCCAGGGCTCGCTGGGCGGCCTCCCGTACGAGTCCCGCGATCGACACGTCCCGGCGGGCGGCGACGTGCTTGGTCTGGCCGATCCCGACGACGGCGACGGGCTCCTTCGATGTGACAGCCTCAGGCACGGGCGTCCCCTTCCAGGACGGCGACCAGGTTCTGCTGCAGGCAGGGCCCGGAGGTGGCGTGGGCGAGGGCGCGGTCGGAGGCGCCCCGGTGGATGCGGGCGGCGGCCTCGCCGAGGCGGATCAGGCCGGCGGCCATCATCGGGTTGGCGGCGAGCGCTCCGCCGGACGGGTTGACCCTCACGCTCTCGTCGAGGTCGAGGGACCGGCGGAGCACGACCTCCTGGGAGGTGAAGGGGGCGTGCAGTTCGGCGGTGTCGACGGGCCGGTCGAAGGCCCCGGCGCGTTCGGCCGCGAGGCGGGTGGAGGGCGAGTCGGTGAGGTCCCGTACGCCGAGCGAGTGGGCCTCGATCCGGTGGTCGATGCCGCGGATCCAGGCCGGGCGCGCGCACAGATCACGGGCCCGGTCGCCGACGGCGAGGATCACGGCGGCCGCCCCGTCGCCGACGGGCGGGCAGTCGCCGGTGCGCAGCGGTGCGACGCGGTACTCGCCCTGGTCGCGGGCGCCGGGCAGCTGGGCGTGCGGGTTGGCGGTGGCGTCCTGGCGGCTGCGGGTGGCGACGGCGGCCAGCGCGGGTTCGTCGGTGTGTCCGGCGTCGATGAGTGCCCGCGCCTGGAGCGCGGCGAGGGCGACGCTGTCGGGCCAGAGCGGGGCGACGTAGTAGGGGTCGAGCTGCCGGGTGAGGACATCGCGTACGGAGCCGGGGGAGGACTTCCCGTACGAGTAGACGAGGGCGGTGTCGGCCTCGCCCGTCAGCAGCTTCACCCAGGCCTCGTAGAGCGCCCAGGCGCCGTCCATCTCGACGTGGGACTCGGAGATCGGCGGCCAGGCGCCGACACCGTCGAGAGCCATGGTGAAGGAGAAGGCGCGCCCGGCGAGGTAGTCGGAGGAACCGGAGCAGGTGAAGCCGATGTCGGAGGTCTTCAGGCCCGTCTGACGCAGCACGTCGTGGAGGACGGGCATGAGCATCTCGACCTCGGAGAGGTCGTCCGTGCGCCGCCGGTGGTCGGTCTGCGCGAAGGCGACGATCGCCACCTCGCGGTCCGGTCGGTCCGATCGGTCCGGCGTCACAGCAGCTCCTTGTACGTGTCGTAGTCGGCGTCGGGTTCGCCGGTGGGCCGGTAGTGGTCGGGGTAGCGGCCGTCCTCGCTCCACACGGGTTCGACCCGGAGTCCCATCCGGACCTGGTCGTACGGGATGCCGCCGATCCGGCCGTGGAGCGCGAGCCCGGCTCCGTCGAGGGCGATGTGGGCGTACACGTACGGCACCTCGATGTCGAGGCCGCGGGCCTTGATGTTGACGATGCAGAAGGTGGTGACCGTGCCGCGCGGGCCGACCTCGACCTGTTCGGTGGTGGCCACGCCGCAGGTGGGGCAGGCGCCGCGGGGAGGGACGTAGACCTTGGTGCAGGCCGGGCAGCGTTCGCCGACCGTCCGGTTCTCGGAGAGGGCGTGGAGATAGGCGGTCTGGGCGCGGCCGGGACTGTACGTGTAGTCGAGGCGGGCCGGGGCGACGATGCCGGTGACGGGCTCATGGAAGGTGCCGTCGTGTGCGCGCGGCGGGTGGCCTTCGCCGCTCCCGTACGGTTCGAAGCAGGCGATGTCGGTGATGGCGCCGGCCCGTTCGGCGGCCCAGCGGATCCGGACCCGCATCCCGGTGCTCACGGCTTCGGGTCCGGGCGCGTCCAGGGCGTGGAGGAGGCCGGTGCCGGCGCCGTCGAGCCGGACGAGGACCCAGGCGAAGGGGGTGGACAGGGGCTGTCCTGGGCGGGGTTCGGGGTTCCAGGCCCAGGTCGTGACGGTGCCGGTGGCGCCGACCTCGACGAGTTCGCGGAGTTCGGCGGCGGTCACGGGGTCGTACTCCACGGGCGGTACGAGCACGCGCCCGTCCTCGGCCCGGACGCCGAGAACGGTCTCTTCGCGCAGCCCGGTCAGAAAGGCGGCCTGGACGGGCCCGAGGGACCGGGTGAAGGGGAACTCGACGACGAGGGGCGCGCGGAGGGTGTCCGGCGCGGGGGCGGCTGACATGGGGCTCCTTGGTCGGGGGGCGGGTGCGGGTCGGTGGGACGGTGCGGATGCCGGGCCGGGGTGCGAGTCGGTGGGACGGTGCGGATGCCGGGCCGGGGGCCGCTGCGCGGGGCCGTTTCCCTCCTCCCCCACGCCTGGCGGCGTGGGGTGGGGAAAGGTCACTCCCGGCGGTACACCGGCGGGCGTTTCTCCGCGAACGCCCGCGCCCCCTCCTTCGCGTCCGCCGTCGCGAAGACCGGCCAGCCGCGTTCGAGTTCCGCCGCCAGCCCCTCCCCTTCGGTCATCTCCGCCGTCTCGTACACCGACGCCTTCACCGCCTCGACCGCGAGCGGCCCGCACGCGTTGATCTGTTCGGCGACGGACAGGGCCGCTTCCAGCGCGGTGCCGTCGGGGACGACGCGGCCGACGAGTCCGATCCGGGCCGCCTCCTCCGCGTCGTACGGACGCCCGGTGAGGAGCATCTCCAGCGCATGCGTCCGCGCGATCTGGCGAGGGAGCCGGACCGTCGAGCCGCCGATCGGGAACAGTCCCCGCTTCACCTCGAACAGTCCGAACGTCGCGGTGGCGCCCGCGATGCGGATGTCGGTGCCCTGGAGGATCTCGGTGCCGCCCGCGACGCAGTACCCCTCGACGGCGGCGATGACGGGCTTGCGAGGGCGGTGGTGGCGCAGCATCGCCTTCCAGTGCAGATCCGGGTCGGCCTCCATCCTGTCCCGGTACCGCTCGCCCTCCATCCCCTTGCCCGCCAGCGCCTTGAGGTCCATCCCGGCGCAGAAGGAGCCGCCGGCGCCGGTGAGGACGACGGAGCGGATCGAGTCGTCGGCGTCGGCCTCGAGCCAGCCGTCGTAGAGCCCGACCAGCATGGGCAGTGAGAGCGCGTTCTTGGCCTCGGGCCGGTTGAGCGTGAGCACGAGTGTGGCGCCTTCGCGCTGCATGGTGAGGTGTTCTGTCCCGCCCATGGGCGTTCTCCCGTCTCCAGACCTAGAACAGGTTGCAGGAGGTGCGGGTCCAGTTCAATAGTTTCCTGACAGTCAGTCAGATTCTTCTGCGCACCCCCTTCCCACCTCCGCCGCCCGGCGCTCTAATGACCGCCGAGTCAGTTCGGGCCCGGACGACCAGCGAGGTCAGGAGGAACGGTGGAGTACAACCTTGCCGACCTGTTCGAATCGGTCGTGGACGTGGTCCCGGAGCGCGAGGCGCTCGTCTACGTCGACCACCCGGGCACCGGGGCGGAGCGCCGGCTCACGTACGCGGAGCTGGACACCGCCGCCAACCGTCTCGCCCACCATCTGATCGACGCCGGGATCCGGCCAGGCGAGCACCTGGGCCTGCACCTCTACAACGGGATCGAGTATCTGCAGACCGTCCTGGCCTGTCTGAAGGCACGGATCGTCCCGGTCAACGTGAACTACCGCTACGTGGAGGAGGAGCTGGTCCACCTCTACACGGACGCCGACCTGGCCGCACTCGTCTTCGACGCCGAGTTCACCGGACGGGTCGCGGCCGCGCTGCCGCGGACGGAGAAGCTGCGGCACCTCGTGCGGGTGGGGACCCCGCCCGCCCGTCGCCCGAGCACCGCCCCTCACGGAGCTGCCGCGCAGCCCAGCGCCGCATTCGAGGACGCGCCCGCGCTCGACTGCGTGCCGTTCACGGAGGCGGAGGCGGCCGGTTCACCGCGACGGGGCTTCGCCCCACGCTCGGCCGACGACCTCTTCATCATCTACACCGGCGGTACGACGGGAATGCCGAAGGGTGTCATGTGGCGCCAGGAGGACCTGTTCTTCGCCGGGCTCTTCGGCGGCGACCCGGCGGGCGAGCCGGTCAAGCGGCCCGAAGAGCTCGCCGAGCGCGTCGCGGCGGGCGGCGCGGGAATCACGTTCTTCCCCACTCCCCCGCTGATGCACGGAACCTCGACGCTGACCTCGTTCATCGCCTTCAACTACGGCCAGCGGGTGGTGATCCACCGCAAGTACGCGCCCGAGGAGGTGCTCCGGACCATCGAGAAGGAGAAGGTGTCCAGTGTGTCGCTGGTGGGTGACGCCATGCTCAGGCCGCTGATCGACGCGCTCCACGGCCCGCTCAGGGGCACGGACCTCTCCTCCCTCTTCAGCGTCTCCTCGTCCGGGGCGATCATGTCGGAGACGGTACGGGCGCAGTTCCAGGCGCTGGTGCCCGACGTCCTGCTCCTGAACAACTTCGGATCCTCGGAGTCCGGCTCCAACGGCAAGGCGACGGACGACTCGGGACCCGAGAAGGGCTTCCGCCTGGAGGTGAACGAGCGGACGCGGGTGGTCGACCCGGTGACGTACGAGGAGGTGGCCGTGGGCGAGCCCGGACGCCTCGCCCAGCGCGGACACGTGCCGCTCGGCTACTACAACGACCCGGCGAAGACGGCCGAGACCTTCTTCCAGAAGGGCGACGAGCGCTGGGTCCTGCTCGGCGACATGGCGACCGTCGACGAGCACGGCATCGTCACGGTCCTCGGCCGCGGCTCTCAGTGCATCAACACGGGCGGCGAGAAGGTCTATCCGGAGGAGGTCGAGCAGGCGCTGAAGTCCCATCCGGACGTGTACGACGCACTGGTCGCCGGGGTTCCCGACGCGAAGTGGGGCAACCACGTGGCGGCCGTCGTCCAGCTGCGCTCCGGGGCCCCCGCGCTCGACCTGGAGACCGTCCAGACCCACTGCCGCACACGACTCGCCGGGTACAAGATCCCCCGCCGGCTCGTGATCACGGATCACATCGAGCGCTCTCCCAGCGGCAAGGCGGACTACCGCTGGGCCCGCTCGGTGGCCGCCGCCGAGGACACTCCCGGATCCGCGTAGAGCAGGCGGCCGCGGCGTCCCGGTGGAGCTCGTCGGTCACCGCGGCGGCGTGGGTCGGGGCGGCGTGGGTCGGGGCGGCCTCGTCCCACCGTCCGTAGGCCGGGCCGAGGTGGAGCCGGAGCGCCTCGACCTCCGCCGCCCTCTCGTCGGCGAGGCCCGATGATCTTCGCAACCGGTTTCCCCCCACGGCGCGATACGGTGGGTGTCCACCCCCGTCGACGAAGGAACAGCGCACCCATGTCCGAGACCCTCCGAGGCGACTGCGCCGACTGCTTCGGACTCTGCTGCGTCGCGCTCCCCTTCGCGAAGTCGGCGGACTTCGCGGTGAACAAGTCCTCAGGCGATCCCTGCCGGAACCTCCAGGAGGACTTCCGCTGCGGCATCCACACCAGGCTGCGGCCGAGCGGGTTCTCGGGGTGCACGGTGTACGACTGCTTCGGGGCGGGCCAGAAGGTCTCCCAGGTCACCTTCCACGGGGTCTCCTGGCGCGAGGCCCCGGAGACCTCACGCCAGATGTTCGAGGTGTTCCCCGTGATGCGCCAGCTCCACGAGCTGCTGCGCTACCTCACCGAAGCACTCGCCCGGCCCGCCGCCCGCCCGGTCCACGCCGAGCTCCGGCGTGCCCTGGACCGGGTGGAGCGGCTCACCGAGGGGCCGGCGGACGCCCTGGAGAAGCTCGACGTCACCGCCGTGCGCGGCGAGGTCAACCCGCTCCTCCTGAAGACGAGCGCGCTGGTACGTGCGACGGCCGGCGGCAAGGCCAGGAGCCGGCGGGGCGCGGACCTGATCGGGGCACGGCTCAGGGGGGCCGAACTGCGGGGCGCGGACCTGCGCGGCGCTCTGCTGATCGCAGCCGACCTGACGGGCGCGGATCTGTCCCTGGCCGATCTGATCGGCGCCGATCTCCGGGACGCCGACCTGTCCGGGGCGGACCTCACCGGCTCCCTGTTCCTCACCCACCCGCAGCTGAACGCGGCCCGCGGCGACGACGCGACCCGCCTGCCCGAGGGCTTCGAGCGCCCCGCCCACTGGGCGCGCCCCTAGCCGCTGGAACGGCGCCCCCTACGGGACGTACACGTACGGTGTGGTCGTCGTCAGGGCTGTGAAGCCGAGGCGCTGGAGGATGGGGCGGCTGCTCTCGGCCGCGTCGACCTGGACGAAGCGATGGCCCCGCTCCAGGGCGATCCGCGTACGGAAGGCGACCAGGGCCCGGTACAGGCCCTTGCCCCGCCAGGGCTCGACCGTACCGCCGCCCCACAGGCCGGCGAAGTCCGTGCCGGGGTAGAGCTCGAGGCGCGCGGCGCTGACGGGTTCGTCGCCGGCCATGGCGAGTACGGCGGCGACGCTGTCGGGGGTGGCGGCCAGCTGGTCGAGGAGCTGACGGCCGATGTGGGAGCTGTCGCCGCCGAACGCCCGGTCGTGGACCTCGGTCACCAGCTTCACTCCGGGCGCGTCCGTGACGGGGACAAGCTCGACGCCTTCGGGAAGGTCCACGGCGGTGGGCAGTGTGGCCGCCTCGGCCACCATCAGGGTCTCCGGATCCTCGGCGGTGAAACCGGCGGCGAGCAGGCGCGCGACGAGGTCTGCCGGGCCGTCGTGTCCGTACACCTTCCACTCGAAGGGCAGGCCGCGCGCCGCGAAGTGCCGGATCTGTTCGGCGATGGCCTCGTCCGCGTCCCGCTCCTGGAGACCGGACCAGAGGACGCCGTTCCAGGCATGGGCCGGGCCGGTCTGCCGTACGACCCGGCCGTCTCGCTCCACCCGGGCGCCGGGCCCGTCGGGGTGTGTGCCGAGGCGCCGCTGACGGTCGAAGAGGGCGCGTAGCGCTGCGTGGTCCATAAGACGGCACTCCAGCACCGGCGCCGGAGCGCGGCAAGCGGATTTCCGCGCCCCGATTAGCCGGGAGGTGCGAACCGGCGGTCAGGCGCGCGCGGACGTACCTCGACGTTCTCGAGCACGGATCCAGAAAATCGGCGCCGCCCTCTTGCCATGGGCCGGGTCCGGCCGGATTTACTGACCCCGACGGTATCTACCGAATGATCGGTAGTCCGATTTCAGACGTTCAGGGCGTTCGGACAGGAGTGGTCGGCACATGACGGATCTGCTGGACAGCGGCGAACGACTCGGGCGCGCGGAGCTGGAGACACTCCAACTGGAGCGGCTGCGGTCCACGCTGCGCCACGCGTACGAGAACGTAGGCTTCTACCGCCAGTCCTTCGACAAGGCGGGGATACACCCCGACGACTGCCGCTCACTGGCCGACCTCGCCCGCTTCCCCTTCACCGTCAAGACCGACCTGCGGGACCACTACCCCTTCGGGATGTTCGCGGTCGGCCAGTCCGAGATCCGGCGCATCCACGCCTCCAGCGGGACCACGGGCCGGCCGACCGTGGTCGGCTACACCGAAGGCGACCTGGACACCTGGGCCGACGTGGTGGCCCGCTCGATCCGCGCGGCGGGCGGCAGGCCTGGGCACAAGGTCCATGTGGCGTACGGATACGGCCTGTTCACCGGCGGGCTCGGCGCGCACTACGGCGCGGAGCGGCTCGGCTGTACGGTCATCCCCGCCTCCGGCGGCATGACGGCCCGTCAAGTGCAGCTGATCCAGGACTTCAGGCCCGAGATCATCATGGTCACGCCCTCGTACATGCTCACCCTGCTCGACGAGTTCGAGCGGCAGGGGGTGGATCCGCGGACGACCTCGCTCAAGGTCGGGATCTTCGGCGCCGAGCCGTGGACGGAGGCGATGCGCCGGGAGATCGAGGAGCGCTTCGCCATCGACGCCGTCGACATATACGGGCTCTCGGAGGTGATGGGCCCGGGCGTCGCGCAGGAGTGCGTGGAGACCAAGGACGGTCTGCACATCTGGGAGGACCACTTCTACCCCGAGATCGTGGACCCGTTCACGGGGGAGGTCCTGCCGGACGGCGAGGAGGGCGAGCTGGTGTTCACCTCCCTCACGAAGGAGGCCATGCCCGTCATCCGCTACCGCACCCGGGACCTGACCCGGCTGCTGCCGGGCACGGCGCGGGTGTTCCGGCGGATGGAGAAGGTCACGGGCCGCAGCGACGACATGGTGATCCTGCGCGGGGTGAACCTCTTCCCCACCCAGATCGAGGAGATCGTCCTGCGGACGCCGGCGGTGGCCCCGCACTTCCAGCTGAAGCTGACCCGGGAGGGACGCCTCGACGCGCTGACGGTACGGGCCGAGGCGCGCCCCGACGCCTCCCCGGAGCAGCGGGCGGAGGCGGCCCGGGAGATCGCGCGGGCGGTGAAGGACGGTGTCGGGGTCTCGGTCGGGGTCGAGGTGGTCGACCCCGAGACGCTGGAGCGGTCGGTGGGCAAGATCAAGCGGATCGTGGACCTGCGGGGCGGGCACTGACCGGCTCCCCCTGGCGGGAGCCGGGTCGCGTACGACGTCAGGAGGCTGCGAAGCGGTCGCGCAGCTCCCGCTTGAGGATCTTCCCGCTGGCGTTGCGCGGCAGCTCGTCCACGAAGAGGACCTTCTTCGGGGCCTTGAAGTGGGCGAGCTTCTCGCGGGCGTGGGCGAGGAGTTCGGCCTCGGTCACCTCGGCCGCGCGGGGGACGACGACGGCAGTGACCGCCTCGATCCAGCGCTCGTCCGGCAGACCCACGACGGCGACCTCGGCGACGCCCGGGTGGGTGTAGAGGGCGTCCTCGACCTGGCGTGAGGCGACCAGCACTCCCCCGGAGTTGATGACGTCCTTCACGCGGTCCACGACGGTGTAGTAGCCCTTGGCGTCGCGCACGGCGAGATCGCCCGAGCGGAACCAGCCCCCGCGGAAGGCGGCCTCGGTCTCGTCGTGCTTGTCCCAGTAGCCGTCGCACAGTTGCGGCGAGCGGTAGACGATCTCACCGGGTGTGCCGTCGGGGACCTCCGCGCCGTCCTCGTCGACGACCTTGGCCTCGACGAACCGGACCGGCCTACCGCAGGAGTCCATCCGGCCCTCGTGCTCGTCGGGGCCGAGGACGGTGGCGAGCGGACCGATCTCGCTCTGCCCGAAGCAGTTGTAGAAGCGCAGCCCGGGAAGCCGTTCGCGCAGCCGCTCCAGGACGGGCACGGGCATGATCGAGGCGCCGTAGTACGCCTTGCGCAGCGCGGAGAGGTCACGCCCGGCGAACTCCGGGTGGTTGGACAGCCCGATCCACACGGTCGGAGGCGCGAAGAGGCTGTCCGCGCGGCCCGCCTCGATCAGGTCGAAGAGCGTCTTCGGATCGGGCCCGTCGACGATGGTGTTCTCGGCGCCGACCGCGAGGTAGGGCATCAGGAAGACATGCATCTGCGCGGAGTGGTAGAGCGGCAGCGAGTGGACGGGCTTGTCGTCCTCGTGCAGGTCGAGGGCGTCGATGGCACTGGCGTACTCGTGGACCAGGGCGCGGTGGGTCATCCGGGCGCCCTTGGGCAGGGCGGTGGTGCCGGAGGTGTAGAGCAGTTGGACGTACTCGCGGGCGTCGCGGTCGGTGTCGTACGTGTCGGGCTCGGCGAGCGCCGCGAGGAACGACTCCTCGGTGTCCCGCAGGGCCCGCACCTCCAGGCCGGCGGGGATCCGGTCGGCGAGCGCGGGGTCGGCGAGGACGAGCGAACTTCCGGACTGGCGCAGGATGTAGTCGAGGTCGTCGCCGGTGAGGTGGTGGTTGACGGGGACGTGGATAAGATCCGCGCGCGAGCAGGCGAGGAAGGCGATGAGGTACGCGTCGGAGTTGTGGGCGTACGTCGCGACGCGGGCCCGTTCCTGCAGCCCGTACCGCTCGCGCAGCACGGCGGCCGCGGTGCTCACGGCGGCGTCCAGCTCGGCGTAGGTCCAGGCGCGGTCCGCGTACCGTACGGCGATCCGCTCGGGCGTGCGCTGGGCGCTCATGCGCAGGACGCCGTCGACGGTCCGGGTGAGGAGTCGTTCCATGGCGGGATCCTCGGCGGCCCCGCGCGGCGGGTCAAGTACCGGAGCCGGCCATCCGCCGTGGAGGGCGGCGAGGGCCGGGGCGGGGCGGCGTCGGGACCGACGCCACGTCACCGGCCCCGTGTCAGGGGCTGAACGACAGGAAGCCGAACGCGGCGAAGAGGGCGAGGTGGACGCCGGGCCCTGGACCCGGTAGACGTCGACGTGGTCCGTGCGCAGCCGCCTGAGGCTCGCCTCCACGGAGCGCGCGAGGTTCTCGCGGTGGTTGCCGGCCGCGTCCGGATCGGTGACCCGGCGCGGACGTTCGACGACACCCCTAGAGCGGGCGCTCGTGCCCCTCCCAGTAGGGCTCCCTGAGCCTGCGCTTGTACAGCTTGCCGTTCGGATCGCGGGGCATGGTGGCGATGAAGTCGACGGACCTGGGTCGCTTGTAGCCGGCGAGGCGCTCCTCGCAGTGCGCCAGGATCTCCGCGGCGAGCGCGTCGCCCGCTTCATGACCCTCGGCCGTCTCGACGACGGCCTTCACCTCCTCGCCCCAGTCGGCGTGCGGGATGCCGAAGGCCGCGGCGTCGGCGACCGCGGGATGGGTCAGGAGCGCCGACTCGATCTCGGCGGGATAGATGTTGACCCCGCCCGAGATGATCATGTCGATCTTGCGGTCGCGGAGGAAGAGATAGCCGTCCTCGTCGAGGACGCCCAGATCGCCGACCGTGAAGAAGTCGCCGATGCGGTTCTTCGCCGTCTTCGCCTCGTCCTTGTGGTACGAGAAGCCGCCGGTGGTCATCTTCATGTAGACGGTGCCGAGTTCGCCGGGCGGAAGGCGGTTGCCGTCGTCGTCGAAGACGGCGAGTTCGCTGATGGGCCAGGCCTTTCCGACCGTGCCGGGCTTCTTCAGCCAGTCCTCGGCGGTGGCGAAGGCGCCGCCGCCCTCGCTGGCCGCGTAGTACTCCTCCACACAGCTGCCCCACCAGTCGATCATCGCCCGCTTGACGTGGTCGGGGCAGGGCGCGGCGCCGTGGATGGCGTGGCGCATCGACGAGACGTCGTACCGGCTCCGCACCGCCTCGGGCAGCGCGAGCAGCCGGTGGAACTGGGTGGGAACCATGTGCGTGTGGGTGCAGTCGTGGGCGTCGATGAGCCGCAGCATCTCCTCGGGGGTCCACTTGTCCATGAGGACGAGCGGATGGCCGATGTGCAGCGCGGCGCCGGCGAACTGCAGCACGGCCGTGTGGTAGAGCGGCGAGCACACGAGATGCACGTTTCCGTCGAAGGGCCTGATCCCGAAGATGCCGAGGAAGCCTCCGAGGTGCGTCTCCTCGGGAAGCCTGCCCGGCAGCGGTCGGCGGATGCCGCGAGGGCGGCCGGTAGTGCCGGAGGTGTAGTTCATGACCCAGCCGAGGGTGCGGTCCGACGGGACGGACTCCGGTTGTCCGTCGAGGAGTTCGGCGTACGGCCGGAAGCCCGGCAACGATCCCACGGCGTAGCGGTGGGTGGCGGTCAGGCCCGCCTCGTCGGCGGCGGCCGTCGCCGCCGGCCCGAACCGCTCGTGGGCGACGAGGACCTTGGCGCCGGAGTCCGCGACGATCCAGGCGATCTCGGGCCCGACGAGATGGTGGTTGACGGGGACGAGATAGAACCCGGCCTGGCAGGCGGCGAGATAGGCGGCGAGGAACTCGACCCCGTTGGGCAGGACGACGGCGAAGGCGTCGCCCCGCTCGAGGCCGGCCGCGCGCAACCCGTGGACCAGCCGGTTCACGTCGGCGTGGAGCCGTCCTGCCGTCCACTCCTCGCCGTCCGGCGCGATCAGCACCGTACGGGAGGGGTCGGCGGTGGCCTGGGACCAGAATCCTCCCCCGGACTCCGTCCGGGGGGACTGCCGTGTCTCACTCACGAGGCACTCCGTCCGGCGATGCGGTTGATGCGGTCGACGGCCTTCTCGAACCCGCTGGTGAGCTCGTCGAAGACCTGCTGCACACTGCGCTCGGAATTCATCCGGCCGACGATCTGCCCGACCGGCGTACCGAGCAGCGGCTCCACCTCGTACTTCTGGATACGGGAGACGGCCTCGGCGACCAGCAGCCCCTGGAGCGGCATCGGAAGGGTGCCGGGGCCCGCCGGGTCGTCCCAGGCGTCGGTCCACTCGGTGCGGAGCTGGCGGGCGGGCTTGCCGGTCAGGGCACGGGAGCGGACGGTGTCGCCGGAGCCGGCGGCGAGGAGCTTGGCGGTCAGGGCGCGCGAGTGGAGGTCGGCCTCGGTCGTGGTGAGCCAGAGCGAGCCGAGCCAGACGCCCTGGGCGCCGAGCGCGAGCCCGGCGGCGATCTGCTCGCCGCCGCCGATGCCGCCGGCGGCGAGGACGGGTAGTGGGGAGACGGCGTCGACGACGTCGGGGGTGAGGACCATGGAGGCGATCTCGCCGGTGTGGCCGCCGGCCTCGTACCCCTGGGCGACGACGACGTCGATACCGGCCTCGGCGTGGCGGCGGGCGTGGCGGGCGCTGCCCGCGAGTGCGGCGACGAGCACGTCGTGGTCGTGGGCGCGCTGGACCACGTCGGCGGGCGGGGAGCCGAGGGCGTTGGCGAGGAGCTTGATGGGGTAGTCGAAGGCGACGTCGAGCTGGTTGCGGGCGACCTGCTCCATCCAGCCGGTGATGCGCCAGCCGGAGGCCTCGCCCTCGGCGAGATCGGGGACGCCGTGCTTGGCGAGGGTGGCGCGGACGAACTCGCGGTGCCCTGCGGGGATCATCGCCTCGACGTCGGACTCGCTCACTCCCTCGACCTTCTTCGCGGGCATGACGACGTCGAGCCCGTACGGCAGTCCGTCGGTGTGGCCCTGCATCCAGTCGAGGTCGCGCGCGAGGTCGTCCGGGGCGGTGTACCGCACCGCGCCGAGGACGCCGAACCCGCCGGCTCTGGTGATGGCGGCGGCCACCGCGGGGAAGGGCGTGAAGCCGAAGATGGCGTGCTCGATCCCCAGTTTTTGGCTCAGCTCCGTCTTCATGGGCGGCAGGATGCCGCAACGGATCGGTCGAGGGAAGAGATTTTCTGATGCAGTGTCAGATTCTTTGCCCGACCGTCCGCTTCCGTGACGCACCCTCACCCCGGTAAGAAAGTTTCAGCCGTTGCGCGTGTGGCCGAAGGATTCTTTCAGAGGTGTGGGAGAGGGTAGGGATGACGGAGGAATCGGCAGGGGTTGCGGTGGGCCGGGGAATCGGTCGCCGGGCGTTCGGCGGCAGGCTTCTCGCTCTGGGAGGTGCGTTGATGGTCGGCTCGATTCCGGGGGTCGCCGCGGCCTCCACACCCGGGGGCGGGAGGACGACCCTGCGGCACGGGTCCGCGGAGCGGGCCGGGCTGCTGCCCGAGCATCTGGACCGGCTGGTCGCCGACGCCGAGGCCTTCCTCGGCCCCTCCCCCAACCATCCGTGGTACGCGGGAGCGGTGCTGCTCGCCGGGCGTGGTGGAACGGTCGCGCTGCACCGGCCGATCGGGGCGGCGGTGCGGTACGCGGGGTACGACGAGACGACGGACACCGGGATCGAGCTGCCCGCCGAGCAGCAGATCGCGATGGCGCAGGACACGGTCTTCGACCTGGCGTCCGTCTCGAAGCTGTTCACCTCGATCCTGGCGGTGCAGCAGATCGAGCGCGGGGCGCTCGATCCGGAGGCGAGGGTCACCGGGTACCTGCCGGAGTTCGGGGGCGGCGGGAAGCAGGACATCACGGTCCGTCAGCTGCTGACGCACACCTCGGGGTTCCGGGCCTGGATCCCGCTCTTCAAGGAGCCGACGCGGGAGGGGAAGCTGCGGCTGCTCTGGGCGGAGGCGCCGGTCAGCCCGCCCGGGACCCGATACCTCTACTCGGACCTGAACCTGATCTCGCTCCAGTTGATCCTGGAGGAGATCACCGGTCGCCCACTGGACGTACTGCTCCGGAACGAGATCACCGATCCGCTCCGCATGCACCGCACGCGTTTCAATCCCCCGCTCTCCTGGCGGCCGAAGATCGCGGCGACGGAGGACGCACGGCTGCCCTGGTCCGGCCTCGACCGCGGCATGGTCTGGGGCGAGGTCCACGACGAGAACGCGTACAGCCTGGGCGGGGTGGCCGGCCACGCGGGCGTGTTCTCCTGCGCCTGGGACCTCGCGGTCCTCGCCCGCACGCTACTCAACGGCGGGGCGTACGGCGACGCGCCGCGGATCCTGGCCCCCGAGTCCGTCGAGCTGATGTTCACCGACTTCAACACCGACTTCCCGGGCGACGAGCACGGTCTCGGCTTCGAGCTCTACCAGCACTGGTACATGGGCGCGATGGCCACCCCGCACTCGGCCGGCCACACCGGGTTCACCGGTACGAGCCTTGTCCTGGACCCCACGACGGACGCGTTCCTCGTCGTGCTCGGCAACTCCGTCCACCCGGTCCGTTCGTGGCGCTCCGGCTCGGCGCCCCGGGTCGCCGCGGCGAACAACCTGGCCCGGGCGGTGCCCGTCCGCCCGGGGCACGGGGGGACGGGGCACGGCCGGACGGCCTGGTTCTCGGGTATGGCGAGTGCGACGACCGCCACGCTGACACTGCCACCGCTCGGCGGCACGGCACGGCTGGAGTGCGCCTTGTGGTGGGACACCGAGCCGTCCGTGGACACCGCCTTCCTGGAGGCGTCCACGGACGGCGGCGCGACCTGGGGTCCTGTGCCGTTCACCACCGTACGCAGAGGGCAGGAGCCGCGGGAGCGCGCGGCGGGCTCGGTGAGCGGCTGGTCCGGGCGCGTCTGGCACGAGGCGGTCGCCGACCTCACGGCCTTGGCCGGCGCGGCCTCCGTACGCCTCCGGTGGCGGTACACGACGGACCGGCTCTACGTCGGGCGTGGCGTGTACGTGGACGACCTGCGGGTCCTGGGCCGCGCGGGGCGCCCGCTCTTCGACGCCTCGCGCCCCGCGGACGCGTCCCGGATCGACGCCGTGGGCTGGGTCAGGTCGGCGGACTGAGGCGATTGCGGCCACCTCCGGGCGGACCACCCCGGGGGCCGTTCCTCCCAGCCTGCGCAGGGCGCGGAGGACCGCGGCGCGGACGCCGCGGGCCCCTTCACCCCGCCGGTTCGGCCGCCGCCCTCAGGGCCGCGAGGACCGGGCTGATGAGGGGGTGCTCCTCGGCTCCCCTGCGTACCGCGGCGAAGACACGGCGGGTGGGCGCCACGCCGTCCACCGGGCGGATCGCCACCTCGTCGAGGGGCGTGCCGCGCAGCGCCGAGCGCGGCACGAGCGCCACGCCCGCGCCCGCCGAGGCGAGGGCCACGACGGCCCGGAAGTCGTCGGAGGAGTGCTCAAGGCGGGGCGCGAAGCCTGCGTACTCGCAGGCCAGGACGGTCACGTCATGACAGGGGTTCCCGGCGGACTGGCCGATCCAGGCGTCCTTGGCGAGATCGGAGAGGGCGACCCGCTCGTCGCCGGCGAGCGGGTGGCCGAGCGGCAGGACGGCGTCGAACGGCTCCGCGTACAGCGGTACGCGGGTGAGCCGGGCGTCGTCCTCGCCGGGAGCGCCCCGGTACTCGACGGCCACGGCGACGTCGACCTGGCGGTCCAGGACCATCAGCAGGCTCTCGTCGCCCTCCGCGTCCCGTACCCGGACCCTTATGCCGGGCGACGTGCGGGCGAGGCCGCGGATGGCGGGGGCGACGACCAGGCCGATGCCGGTGGCGAAGGCCGCGACCGTGACCGTACCGGCCTCGCCCGATCCGTAGGCGGCGAGTTCGGACTCGGCGCGCTCCAGCTGGGCGAGGACGGCGTTGGCGTGGCTGAGGAGGATCTCCCCCGCCGGGGTGAGCCGCGCCCCGCGGGCGTTGCGCTCGACGAGGCGGTGGCCGGTCTCCTGCTCCAGGGCGGCGAGCTGCTGGGAGACGGCCGAGGGGGTGAGATACAGCGCGGCGGCAGCCGCCGTGACGGTGCGGTGGTCGGCCACCGCCCGGAGGATGTGCAGCCGCCGCGCTTCGATCATGCCCCTAGTTTCGCAGGGCGGCGCGCGCGTCGACGAACGCGTCCACAGCCCGGTTCACATCATCGGACGAATGGGCCGCCGAGAGCTGGACCCGGATGCGGGCCTGACCCTGCGGGACGACCGGGTACGAGAAGCCGATCACGTACACACCGCGCTCCAGGAGCAGCTCCGCCATCCGTCCGGCTTCGGACGCGTCGCCGATCATGACGGGCGCGATGGCGTGGTCGCCGGGGAGGATGTCGAAGCCCTCCGCGGTCATCCGCGTACGGAAGAGCTCGGTGTTGGCACGCAGCCGCTCGCGCAGGTCGCCGGCGGACTCCAGCAGGTCCAGGACCTTGAGGGAGGCGGCGGCGATGACCGGGGCCAGCGTGTTGGAGAAGAGGTACGGGCGCGAGCGCTGGCGCAGCAGGGCGACGATCTCGGCGCGGGCGGCGACATAGCCGCCGGAGGCGCCGCCGAGGGCCTTGCCGAGGGTGCCGGTGATGATGTCGACCCGGTCCATGACGCCGTGCAGCTCGGGGGTGCCACGACCGCCGGGGCCGACGAAGCCGACGGCGTGGGAGTCGTCGACCATCACCATGGCGTCGTAGCGCTCGGCCAGGTCGCAGATCTCGTCGAGCGGGGCGACGTAGCCGTCCATCGAGAAGACGCCGTCGGTGACGACCAGCTTGCGTCGGGCGCCGCCCTCCGTGGCCTCCTTGAGCTGCTGCTCCAGGTCGGCCATGTCGCGGTTGGCGTAACGGAAGCGGCGGGCCTTGGAGAGGCGGATGCCGTCGATGATCGACGCGTGGTTGAGGGCGTCGGAGATGACGGCGTCCTCGGGGCCGAGCAGCGTCTCGAAGACGCCACCGTTGGCGTCGAAGCAGGAGGAGTAGAGGATCGTGTCCTCCTGGCCGAGGAAGGAGGAGAGGCGGGCCTCCAACTCCTTGTGCACCTCCTGCGTGCCGCAGATGAAGCGCACGGACGCCATGCCGTAGCCCCAGCGGTCGAGCGCCTCGTGGGCGGCGGCGATCACCTCGGGGTGGTCGGCGAGGCCGAGGTAGTTGTTGGCGCAGAAGTTGAGCACCTCTCCCGGCTGACCACCGGCGGTGACGGCGACGGTCGCGGACTGGGGCGTGCCGATCACGCGCTCGGGCTTGTGCAGCCCGGCGGCGCGGATCTCGTCGAGGGTGGTGCGGAGGTCGTCGCGTACGGAAGTGAACATGGTTCGGTCCTTTGAGGGGATCAGACGGTCCAGTCGAGGATGATCTTGCCGCCCTTGCCGGACGCGGCGTCGTCGAAGGCGGCCTCGAAGTCGGTGTACGCGTAGCGGCCGGTGATCACCGGGGCGAGGTCCAGTCCGCCCTCCAGGAGGACGGACATGGCGTACCAGGTCTCGAACATCTCGCGGCCGTAGATGCCCTTGATCGTGATCATCGAGGTGACGATCTTCGCCCAGTCGACGGAGAAGTCCTCCGCGGGCAGGCCCAGCATGGCGATCTTGCCGCCGTTGGTCATGTTCGCGACCATGTCGCGCATCGCGCGCGGGTTGCCGGACATCTCCAGGCCGACGTCGAAGCCCTCCTTGAGGCCGAGCGTGCGCTGGCCGGCCGCGATCGTCTGCTCGGCGACGTTCAACGCGAGCGAGACGCCCGCCTTGCGGGCGAGCGCGAGGCGCTCCTCGCTGACGTCGGTGATGACCACGTTGCGCGCGCCGGCGTGCTTGGCCACCGCCGCCGCCATGATGCCGATCGGGCCCGCACCGGTGACGAGGACGTCCTCGCCGACGAGCGGGAAGGAGAGCGCGGTGTGCACGGCGTTGCCGAAGGGGTCGAAGATCGCGGCGACGTCGAGGTCGACGGGGACACGGTGCACCCACACGTTGGACGCGGGCAGGGCGACGTACTCGGCGAACGCACCGTCGCGGCCGACGCCGAGGCCGACGGTGGCGCGGCAGAGGTGGCGGCGGCCGGCCAGGCAGTTGCGGCACTTGCCGCACACGAGGTGGCCCTCGCCGCTGACCAGGTCACCGACGGCGATGTCCGCGACGTCACGGCCGGTCTCGACGACCTCGCCGACGAACTCGTGGCCGAGGGTCAGCGGCGTGGCGATGGTCTTCTGCGCCCAGCCGTCCCAGGAGCGGATGTGCAGGTCCGTCCCGCAGATACCGGTCCGCTTGACCTTGATCAGTACGTCTCCGGCACCGATCTCCGGCTCCGGTACGTCCATGAGCCAGAGTCCCGGCTCCGCGTTCTGCTTGACCAGTGCCTTCAATGCCATGGCTCCCGACGTGCGTGTCCTGTGACCTTCGGGGTCCGGGCGCGGGTTCGCGCCCAAGATCCCCGAAGGAAATCTTCCGTACGTCAGGCTCCCGGTCCATCGAGGTTTTCTTAAGCACCGCCACAGGTGAGCTTCACGCCGTCGGCCGGACGCGGCCTCTCGTCAGCGTCCGAGGGCCGCCATGGCGGCGTTGTGGCCGGGGATTCCGCTCACACCGCCGCCCCTGACCGCGCCCGCGCCGCAGAGCAGGACGTTGGCGTGCGCGGTCTCGACGCCCCAGCGGCCGGTGCCCTCCTCCCCGTAGGGGAAGGAGAGATCGCGGTGGAAGATGTGGCCGCCGGGCAGCCTCAGGTCGCGTTCGAGGTCGAGCGGTGTCTTCGCCTCGATGCAGGGACGGCCCTCGTCGTCGAGGGCGAGACAGCCGGCGAGCGGCTCGTCGAGGACGGCGTCGAGTTCGGCGAGGGTCGCCTTGAGAAGGGCGGTTCGGGCGGAGTCGTTGTCGGCGGCGAACAGCCGGGCGGGGGTGTGCAGTCCGAAGAGCGTGAGGGTCTGGTAGCCGCGCTCGGCGAGGTCCGGGCCGAGGATGCTCGGGTCGGTCAGCGAGTGGCAGTAGATCTCGGAGGGCGGCGCGCTCGGCAGCCGGCCAGCGGCGGCTTCGGTGTAGGCGGTGGCCAACTGGCCGTATCCCTCGGCGATGTGGAAGGTGCCCGCGAACGCCTCACGCGGGTCGACAGAGCGGTCCCGGAGCCTCGGGAGCCGGGTGAGGAGCATGTTGACCTTGAGCTGGGCGCCCTCGGCGGGCGCCGGCGGCGTCTCGCCGAGCAGAGACGCCAGGGCCTGCGGTGAGGCGTTCACGAGTGCGTGCCCTGCCGCGACGACGCCCTCGCCCTCGGCCGTGCGGTAGGAGACCTCGGCTCGGGCGCCGTCGGTCTCGATCCGGGTGACCTCGTGACTGGTGCGGATCTCCGCGCCCGCGGCGCGGGCGGCGAGCGCGAGGGCGTCGGTGAGGGCGCCCATGCCGCCGACGGGGACGTCCCAGTCTCCGGTGCCGCCGCCGATGACGTGGTAGAGGAAGCAACGGTTCTGGAGCAGTGAGGGGTCGTGGGCGTCGGCGAAGGTCCCGATGAGGGCGTCGGTCAGGACGACGCCCCGGACGAGGTCGTCGGCGAAGGTCTCCTCGACGGCGGCGCCGATCGGCTGCTCGAAGAGCATCCGCCACGCGGTCTCGTCGGCCACGCGGGCGCGCAGCTCCTCGCGGGAGGGCAGCGGCTCCGTGAGCGTGGGGAAGACGCGCTCGGCGACCTGACCCGTACGGCCGTAGAAGGCCTGCCAGGCCTCGTACTCCCGGTCGGAACCGGTGAGGGCGGCGAAGGAGGCACGGGTGCGCGCCTCGCCGCCGCCGACGAGCAGGCCCCCGTCGCCCTTCGGGGTGTACGAGGAGATGGACCGTTTCCGCACCGCGAACCGCAGGCCCAGCTCCCGCACGATCTTCGGCGGCAGGAGGGAGACGAGGTACGAGTACCGGGAGAGTCGGGCGTCGACCCCGGCGAAGGGCCGGGTCGAGACGGCGGCACCCCCGGTGGAGGCGAGGCGTTCCAGGACGAGGACGGTGCGTCCGGCGCGGGCCAGGTAGGCGGCGGCGACCAGTCCGTTGTGGCCGCCGCCGACGATGACGGCGTCGTACGAGCGCTGTGCGGTCATGTCTCTTGCTAACACGCGAAGATCGCCCACGGAACCCCGTGGGCGGGGACGGCTTGGACTCCGCGGCGCCTGCCGACGGGTCCGGCGCGGGGCTAGTGCTCTGACCGGGAAGGTTCACCGGGGTCAGTACCCTGAGCCCGGCTGCGGTGGACGAGGAGGTCGGGCATGACGCGGAGACTGTCGGTGGACAAGGCCGTGGGACTGCTTGAGAGCGAACTGGGGTCAGGGCAGCGCGCGCTTGAGGACATGGTCACCGAAGACCTCTGGCTTGCCTTCCTCCGATTCGGCCGACGGCTGTTCGATGTCTCGGACACACCCGACGCTGACGGTCTTCTGTTCCAGTACGGGACCCACGCGTTCGACGGCCCTCCGGCATTCACGCTGGACCTCACCCGGCAGTTCGAGATCTCCGACCACAACGGTGATCACGACCCTTACGTGCAGGTCCACTGCGAGCTCAGGTACGGACGCGCACTCGCCCTGGAGGCCCTCGGAAGCTTCGACTCGTGGTTCTTCCACGATGCCGGAGACGATCTCGAAGTGTGGGCTCAAGGACTGACCGAGCGGGCAGCCTGGACAACGATCCACAGACTCAAGCCGACCGAGATCAGGGTGTATCAGGAGCAGGTGTAGTCGTTCAGGCCGCCATCGTGGTGGGACGCCCTCCCCAGCGGACACCCTTCTCACTGCGGATGCGGGCTCGTTCACGTCGTTGGGCTGCGAGGACGTCGGGGTGGCGGGCGTTCTGGTTGCGCCAGCGCAGGTAGGCGTGGAGGGCCCGAGTTTGGACCGTGTGTTTGGGATGGTTCGAGTTGGCCAGGGTGAACTGCCGCAGCGGTCCGAAGTGGGCTTCGATGGGGTTGGCCCAAGAGGCGTAGGTCGGGGTGAAGCACAGCTCGACCTTGTTCTTGGCCGCCCACCTTTTCATCCGCCAGTTCGTGTGGGCGGAGAGGTTGTCGAGGATCACGTAGATCGGGGCGCCGTCCGGGCGGGCGGCCCGGATGGTTCGCAGGGCCGCCCAGGTGTGGTCGATGCCCTTGCGGCGCCGGTTGATCCCCCACATCTGGTCGTCGCCGACGGAGTAGCAGCCGTGGAAGTAGGTGATCCCGTGCATTCGGCGGAACGTCGCCGGCAGTCGATCTGGCCGGCCCTGTCCTGCCCAGCATGAGCCGGCAGTCGGGCCGATGCCCAGCGGTCCGAACTCGTCGAACGCGAACGTGCGGTCAGGCCGCTCGTTGATCGCGTACTCGATCCGGGCCAGCTTGGCGTCGAAGTCCGCATCAGGGGACTCCTTCCAGGTCTTCGTGCGCTGGAAGGAGATCCCGCGGCGGGCCAGTAAGCACCGCAGGGCCTCCCGGTCGATCCGGACGGGCCGGGCGATGTTCCTGCTCAGGTGATCTGCGAGCTTACGGATGGACCAGCGGGTGAAGGGCTTGCCCAGCACTGTCGGGCGGGTGGTGGCCGTCTGGACGACAAAGTCCTCGTCGTCACGATCGAGAAGGCGGGGACGGCCTCCCGCCCAGCGAGGGTCCAGGCATGCGAGCCCGATCTCGTTGAACTTGTGGATCAGGTCGCGGACGGTGTCCTCGTCCGCCTGGACCAGACGGGCTATGACCGGGACCGTGCTGCCGCTGGCCGAGGCCAGCAGCATCATCGCCTGCCGGAACCGCACCGAGCTGGTACTGCCTCGCCGGACGATGTGCTGGAGTTTCTACCCTTCCTGCTCGGTCAGATCGCGAACCCGCACCGGTTGCCCCATCCCGCCTCCCCACTGGTCCGGGAAAGTATTTCCAACCAGCACACGAGCAACCCGGCGAACCTTCCCGGTCACAGCACTAGCTTGACTCTGTCGGTGATCTTGAAATTTCCCGGCGTGGCGCCATGACCAGTGGGCATGCCCGGGCTGTTCCGTTGACCGTTGTGCTCGGCGAGGTGTCCGTTGTCTCTTCGTCCCCGTTCTGGTGAGCAAGTACCGGCTCTGACCGCGCAGGTCGCGCGGGCGAGCAATCCGGGCGGGACGACGGCGATGTGGGTGAGAGACCGCCTCGACGGGCTGTGGAGTGACGAGGACTTCGCCGGCTGGTACCCGCGTGACGGGCGGCCGGGCTTGTCCCCGGCTCAACTGGCAACGGTCTGTGTCCTGCAGTTCCTGCTGGGCCTGTCGGACCGACAGGCGACCGAGGCCGTGCGCTGCCGCATCGACTTCAAATACGCGCTGGCCATGGAGCTGGACGACCCGGGTTTCCACCACAGCGTGCTGGGCGACTTCCGAGACCGTTTGACCCAGGACGACCGGGCCGATCACCTGCTCGATCTCGTCCTGGCCCGGCTGAAGGAGGCGGGATTGGTCGCCAAGCGCGGTCGGCAGCACACCGACTCCACCCACGTCCTGGCCGCCGTGCGTGACCTGACCCGCCTGGAAATGATCACCGAGGCGATGCGAGCCGTGCTGGAGAACACCGCCCGCATCGCGCCATACGCCCTGGTGGATCTTGTCACCGAGGAGTGGGGCAAGCGTTACGGCCGACCGGTGCGTCTGGGGAAGAATCCCACGCGCCCGGTGTCCAGGAGTCTGGAGGTCGGAGGCGATGTCCATGGGCTCCTCGACCACTTCTTCCGCAGCCATCCCGGCCTATGGGCGAATCCGCAGGTCCAGACGTTGCGGCAGATCTTCCTGCAGAACTATTGGCACGATGCGGCAGGGAAGATCCGCTGGCGCACGGAGAAGACGGGCGGCCTGCCGCCCTCGGCCGCCGCGCTGGTCTCCCCCTACGATCCGGACAGCGCGCTATGCCCGGCGCGGACACACCACCCGCTGGAAGGGCTATCTCGCGCATGTCAGCGAGACCTGTGACGACGACGGCATCAATGTGATCACCGACGTGGCCACCATGACCGCGACCGAGCACGACTCCCGGGCGCTGCCCGAGATCCACACCCGGCTCACCCGGCGCGGCCTGCTGCCGGCCGAGCACCTGGTCGACAGCGGATACGTGTCCGTCGTCCTGGTGAACCGGGCCGCCCTGTCCGTGGTCAGGCAGTACATCGACCAGCAGAACCGGCCGGGGTGAGCCGCGCCCGGCTCCGCCGGGAAAGCCTCCCGGCGCTCCGCGCCGCAGGCGGCATATCTCCGTCCGGCTCCGCCGGACCCGTTGCGGTGACGCTCCGCGTCACACCGGCAGATTCGCTTCACCCCCGGCCTGAAGGCCGGAGCACTGCGAATAGATCCCGGTAGCTCAGACACCAGCAGACGTCGGCCCCGGGCGACTTCGGACCGATCAGGGTCCGCACGTCCTCGAAGACGGACGCCGGACGAACCTCGGTGCTCATACCTCCACGATGGCACGGCCCACGCGCGCCGAGGCGGCGCGCACCGGACGGGCGAGGTTCATGCCCCCTGGTCGAGTGCCGTGCCCACCAGACAGGCGAGGCTCATGCCCCCTGGTCGAGTGCCGTGCCCACCAGACAGGCGAGCCTCATGCCCCCTGGTCGAGTGCCGTGCGGACCGCGCGGACGAGGGCCTGGGCACGGGGGTCCGCCGTCACCGTCTTGCGCATGCCGTTCGTGACGTAGCCGAACCCGATGGACGACTCCGGGTCGGCGAAGGCCAGGGAGCCGCCCCGGCCCGGGTGGCCGAACGAGGTTGCGCCGAGGAGCGGGGAGGCCGGGCCGTGGAGCATGTGGCCGAGTCCGAAGCGGGTGCCCACCATCAGGACCCGGTCGGGGCCCGCGGACTCCTCGGTGCGGGCGAGGGTGAGGGTCGCCGGGGCGAAGAGGCGGGGGCCGCCGTCGACCGGGCCGAGGGTCGAGGCGTAGAAGCGGGCCAGCGCGCGGGCCGTGGAGACTCCGGCGGAGCCGGGCAGTTCGGCCGCCCGGTACTCCGGGGCGTTCTCGTCGGGCTTGGGGTCGATCGCCCCGAAGGCCCGCCGCGTCAGGGAGTCCGGGTCGCGGTAGGCCTCGGTGACCGCGCGCTTGGGACGGAGCTTCAGTGCACCGCTGCCGGCGGGCTCCCGCTCCTCCACCGGGCCCAGGCGGCCGACCCGCGCCGCCTCTTCGGACGGCAGACCTATCCAGAGGTCGAGGCCGAGCGGGCGGGCCATCTCCTCGGCGACCCAGCGGCCGATGGTACGGCCGGTGACGCGGTGGACGAGCCCGGAGAGCAGCCAGCTGAAGGTGTGCGCGTGGTAGCCGTGGGCCGTGCCCGGCTCCCAGGCCGGGGTCTGCGCGGCGATCGCCGCCCGGGCGATCGCCGGGTCGATCGCCTCCGCGAGCGTCAGCGGCCGGTCCAGGACCGGTACGCCCGCCCGGTGCGCGAGGAGCTGCCGTACGCTCACCCGCTCCTTGCCGGCGGCCTTGAACTCCGGCCAGTACGTGCCGACCGGCGCGTCCAGGTCGAGCTGGCCGCGCTGGTGGAGCAGCAGCGGTACGGCGGCGGCGACGCCCTTGGTGGCCGAGCGGACGACCTGTGCGGTGTCGACGGCCCACGGGATCTCGCCGTCGACGTCCCGGGTCCCCGCCCACAGGTCGACGACCTTGACGCCGTCGCGGTAGACGGCGACCGCCGCGCCCCGCTCGCCGCGCTGCTCGAAGTTGCGCAGGAACGCGTCCCTGACCGGCTCGAATCCCGCCGCCATCGTGCCCCGGACGTCCACGTCCCACACTCCTTCTCGCTCGTACCCCCATGGTGCAACGCCGGTCCCAGGCCGCCGATTCCGGGGGTCGGAACGGTCAGCCGACGGGGCGGGGCACGAAGCCGTACGGGAGTTCCAGGCGGTTGCGTCTCATCAGCTCCTCGTCGGCGAGGACGTCGGCCGTGGGGCCGTCCCCGGCGATCACGCCCTCGCTGAGGATCACCGAGCGCGGGCAGAGCTCCAGGGCGTACGGCAGGTCGTGGGTGACCATGAGGACCGTGACGTCCAGGGAGCGCAGGACGTCCGCGAGCTCACGGCGGGAGGCCGGGTCGAGGTTGGAGGAGGGCTCGTCCAGGACGAGGATCTCGGGCTCCATCGCGAGGACGGTCGCGACCGCCACCCGCCGCCGCTGCCCGAACGACAGATGGTGCGGCGGCCGGTCGGCGAACTCCGCCATGCCGACGCGCTCCAGGGCCCTGACCACCACCGTCTCCAGCTCGGCGCCCCGAAGCCCCGCGGCCGCCGGGCCGAACGCGACGTCCTCACGGACGGTCGGCATGAAGAGCTGGTCGTCCGGGTCCTGGAAGACGATCCCGACCCGGCGCCGGATCTCGGCCAGGTTCCGCTTCTCGACCGGCAGCCCGGCGACGGCGACGGCGCCCGCGCCGCCGGTGAGGATGCCGTTGAGGTGGAGGACGAGGGTCGTCTTGCCCGCGCCGTTGGGGCCGAGCAGCGCGACGCGCTCGCCGCGTTCGATGGTCAGGTCGACGCCGAAGAGGGCCTGGTGGCCGTCGGGGTACGCGTACGCGAGGCCGCGGACTTCGAGCGAGGGGGCATCGTTCATAGCGTCCATCCGAGGAGGCAGATCAGCAGTGCGGTGAAGGGCAGGGCGGCGGCACGCGCCCACTGCGCCCGGGTCGCGGTCACCTCGTCGAGGACCGGCATGGAGCCCTGGTACCCCCGGCTGACCATCGCGAGGTGGACGCGCTCGCCGCGCTCGTACGAGCGGATGAAGAGAGCGCCCGCGGACTTGGCGAGGACGCCCCACTGGCGGACGCCCTTCGCCTCGAAGCCGCGCGAGCGGCGGGCGACGGACATGCGGCGCATCTCGTCCGTGATCACATCGCCGTACCGGATCATGAAGGAGGCGATCTGGACGAGGAGAGGCGGGAGCTTCAGCCGCTGGAGGCCCAGGAGCAGCTCGCGCAGTTCGGTGGTGGCGGCGAGCAGGACGGAGGCGGCGACGCCGAGGGTGCCCTTGGCGAGGACGTTCCAGGCCCCCCACAGGCCGGGGACGGAGACGGAGATCCCGAGGACCTCCGTCTGCTCGCCCGGGACCACGAAGGGCATCATGAACGCGAAGGCCACGAACGGGATCTCGATCAGCAGCCGTCGGAGCAGGAACCCGGCCGGGACGCGGGCCGCCGCCGCGACGGCGCCGAGCAGCACGGCGTAGAGGGCGAAGGCCCAGACCGCCTCGCGGGGCGTGGAGGCCACGACCACCACGAAGGCGAGGACGGCGGCGAGTTTGGTGTGCGGGGGCAGCGTGTGCACCGGCGAGGTGCCCCGCCGGTACAGCTTGTGCGTTCCCCCGTGGCCTCCGGCACGGGAGGTGCCCCCACCCGCTCCCACGTCAGACCTGGGCGCCGGTCGGTTCCGCACGGCGCCGGCGGACGAGCCAGAAGGCGCCCGTGCCGACGGCGAGCGTCACGCCGACGCCGATCACGCCCGCGAGGCCGCCCGAAAGCCGGGCGGTGTCGACGCCCTTCACGCCGTAGTCGGCGAGCGGGGAGCCGGCGGCCGCGTGCTCCTCGACGTTCTTGTCGAAGCCGTTGTCGGCGGCGACCTTCTCCAGGCCGTCCGGGCTCGCGGAGGCGTAGAAGGAGACGAAGCCGGCGAGGATCAGCGCGGCGGCCACGCCGCCGAGCCAGAACCTCCTGGGCGAGCGGGCGGCGACGGGCGCGAAGTCGCGGGCGGGCGCGTCGACCAGCTCGCCGTCGACGCGCAGCTTGAGCGGGGCGGTGAGCCCACGGGCGCCGTACACGAGGTCGGGGCGGACGGCGACGACCGCGCCGACGGTGAGCATGGTGATGGCGCCCTCGCCGATGCCGATGAGGGTGTGCACGCCGACCATGGCGGTGAACACCTTGCCCAGCGGTACGGCGGTGGTGCCGCCGATCGCGTAGACGAGGGTGAAGGCGGCGGCCGATGCGGGTACGGAGACGAGCGCGGCCACGAAGGAGGCGACGGTCACCGAGCGGCGGGTGCGCGGCAGGACGAGGACGAGGCCGCGGAAGAGCGCGTACGCGACGACGACCGTGACCACGCCCATGACGGTGATGTTCACGCCGAGCGCGGTGAGTCCGCCGTCCGCGAAGAGGATGCCCTGCATCAGCAGGACGACGGCGATGCAGAGCACGCCTGTGTACGGCCCGACGAGGATCGCGGCGAGCGCGCCGCCGAGCAGATGTCCGCTGGTCCCGGCCGCGACCGGGAAGTTCAGCATCTGTACGGCGAAGACGAACGCGGCGACGAGACCGGCGAGCGGGGCGGCCCTGTCTCCCTCGTGGCCTTCGGCACCGGAGCTGCCCCCGAGTTCGCGGCGGGCTCCGCGCAGGCTGACGGCTACGGCGCCGGCGGCGACGACACCGGCGACGGCCGATACGGGGGCGTTGATGAATCCGTCAGGTACATGCACGTCCCGAATGATGAGCGCTCCTGCAAAGGGCTTGCAAGAGCGCACAGGTCACAGAAACGCAGCTTCCCCCGCGCAGACGGCGGAAAATATGGGACATTAGGGGATAAGTAAGACGAGTGTGAGGAGTGGCTCGATGTCCCCCACCACGGAAGGTCGTGAGATCCAGGACCACGCCAAAGGCCGGATCATCAGCGACGCCCCTCTCTCCCGCCCCGTCCCGGTCGCCCTCCGCTACGACCCCGGATCCGGCCCCGCCACCGTGCGCTTCGTCTTCCCCGGCAACATCGAGTGGTCCTTCCCGCGCGACCTCCTCGAGACGGGGATGCGGGCCCCGGTCCGCCGCGGCGACGTGAGCGTCTGGCCCTGCGGCCGGGTGCAGACGGTGGTCGAGTTCCACACGGCCGACGGAGTCGCGGTCGTCCAGTTCGACACCACCGCCCTGCTCCGCTTCCTGAAGCACACCTACGCCGTCACCGCGTCGATGGCCCCGTAGAGTGCGGTCGTCATTCCTGACGATCATGGGGGATCCACTTGCGGAAGAGACTGTGGGGGGCGCTGGGCGCCGCCCTTCTGACCCTGTCCGGGGCGTCGGTGTCCGGCAGCACCACGGCGCAGGCCGCGCCCGCGGCGGCGACACCGCCTCCGGGAACGAATCTGCAGGTCATGAGCTGGAACATGTGCGGCGTCGAGCGGTGGGGTTGCACCGGTACCGGCACGGCGGCGGAGAAGTCCGACGTCGTCAAGCAGTACGTGCAGAGCCACTACGTGCAGGCCGTCCTGCTCCAGGAGGTCTGCGCGAGCGGCCTCGACGACCTGATGGCCAAGCTCGGCGCGGGATGGAGCAAGAGCTTCGTGCCGTACCACTGGTCCCAGAAGGGCGTACGGACCCCGAGCCCCTGCGCGACCGGCGCCGGGTCCGACCCGAACGACCTCGTAGGCACCGCGATCGTGGTGAAGGCCGGTCTCGCGGACGCTCAGCAGTACCCGACGACCCAGCCGTGGACCGGGCTCAACCCGCCGTTCCAGTGCGCGACGGCGACGTACTTCGGCGTACGGCTCTGCTCTGTGCACGCGTCGACGAAGAACGCCAACCCCGAGCACCCGGACTGGGACTACCGCGACGACCAGCTCGCGGAGATCAAGCAGGTCGTCTCCGGCTTCCCGAAGGTGGCCTTCGGCGGCGACTTCAACGCGAGCCCGCCGGACCGGGCGGGCAACCCCGACGCCTGGATCTGGCCGGCCGGCCTCTACTTCCAGGGCGCGGGCACCCCCGGCTACCAGGAGTGCGACCAGCAGGGGGCGGTCCGCGACGGCAAGGACACCCATGACGGCGGATGGAAGCTGGACTACCTGTTCAGCAGCGAGGCGCGGCGCTGGTGTCTCGTCGCCGACACCCCGCGCTCGGACCACCACGTCCTCATCGAGAGCGTGACGATCACCCCTCCGGCGGCCTGAGGACCGATCCGCGGGAGGCCCCGAACGCGACCGCGCCGTCACCGTGTCGGACTCGACACGATGACGGCGCGGTGCCGCGCAGGCTCCCCGTCCCCACAGGTTCCGGCGCGATCCGGGGCGTACTCCTCCTCCGCTGAAGCGGCTCCACCGGAGCGGTTCTCGCCGCTCCTCCTGCCGACCGCCCCGGAGTTCCTCAGGGGGCTCAGACCCTCGCGAGCTCGCGCTCCGGGTCGTGCGGCCCCTCGGCGTCCTTCGCCGCCAGGCCCTCGCCCTCCACGTCCACGTTGGGCAGCGCCCTGTCCAGCCACTTCGGCAGCCACCACGCCTTGTGGCCGAGCAGCGCGAGCACCGCCGGGACGATCGCCATCCGGACCACGAACGCGTCGAAGAGGACGGCGACGGCGAGACCGAAGCCAATCATCTTGATCATCTGGTCGGTCATGCCGATGAAGCCGGAGAAGACCGCGATCATGATCACCGCGGCGGCGGTGACCACCCGGGCGCTGTGCCGGAAGCCGGTCACGATCGTCTCGCCGGGCCGCTCCCCGTGGACGTACGCCTCGCGCATCCGGGTGACGAGGAAGACCTCGTAGTCCATGGCGAGACCGAAGACCACACCGACCATGAAGATCGGCATCATCGACATGATCGGGCCGGTCTGCTCGACCCCGAAC
>NZ_JBHUYJ010000083.1:34796-34948 GCF_042668715.1 Streptomyces sp. NPDC057271 | reverse complement strand
CAACGACGGTACGTGGGGTCTCTACACGTTCCTGAACGGCAACGACTACGACGGTGTCTGGTACACCGGCGGCTCCTACAACCTCGGCAACGTCGCCGGTCGCCTGGTCCTCGGCGACTGGAACGGCGACGGCAAGGCCGAGCCGGCCACGG